>NZ_AUTO01000292.1:0-11734 GCF_000498055.1 Pseudoalteromonas sp. TB51 | reverse complement strand
CTGGCGGCTATGTATTACTCGCTATGTGTTTAGCGCCTTACTTACGTAAATTTGGCAAATTCACTGTACCTGACTTTATAGGCGACCGTTACTACTCACAAACAGCACGTGTTGTTGCTATTTTGTGTGCCATCTTTATTTGTTTTACTTATATTGCTGGACAAATGCGTGGAGTAGGCGTGGTATTTTCGCGCTTTTTAGAAGTAGAAATTGAAACCGGTGTTTACATTGGAATGGTGATTGTATTCTTCTATGCGGTACTTGGCGGCATGAAAGGCATTACCTACACGCAAGTAGCGCAGTACTGTGTGCTTGTGTTTGCCTACCTTGTGCCCGCTATCTTTATTTCAATGATGATGACAGGCCACTTCTTCCCGCAAACCGGCTTTGGTGCCACATTGAGTGATGGCTCAGGCATGTATGTACTTGATAAGCTAGACGGGTTAAGCGCAGAGCTGGGCTTTGCACAATACACCGAAGGCTCTAAAAGCATGATTGACGTATTTGCTATTACCGGCGCGTTAATGGTGGGTACTGCTGGTTTACCGCATGTAATTGTTCGCTTTTTCACTGTACCTCGCGTTAAAGATACCCGTATTTCAGCAGCGTGGACACTGGTATTTATTGCCATTGTTTACACTACTGCACCGGCGGTTGCCTCGTTTGCACGCGTAAACATGATTGACACTATTAACGGTAAAGATGGTAGCGGTACAGAGTACGCTCAAGCACCAGCGTGGATCAAAAACTGGGAACGCACGGGTTTAATTACCTTTAATGATAAAAACGGCGACGGCAAAATGTTTTACACCGCCGGCAAGGTAGAAGACCCAACAAGCGCAAACGAAGTAAAAGTAGACCGCGATATTATGGTACTGGCTAACCCTGAAATTGCTGATTTACCAGCATGGGTAATCGCATTAGTAGCGGCCGGTGGTATTGCTGCTGCGCTTTCAACCACAGCAGGGCTATTGCTGGTTATTTCAACCTCAGTGTCGCACGATTTACTTAAACGAACCCTTAAACCCGACATAAGCGATAAACAAGAGCTACTCGCTGCACGGTTAGCCGCGATGATTGCCATTGTTATATCGGCTTACTTTGGGATTAACCCGCCTGGGTTTGTTGCATCGGTGGNGCGGCGGCGAGTTTCTTCCCAGCAATTATTATGGGGATATTCTCTAAAACAATGAATAAAGAAGGCGCAATTGCTGGCATGGTGACCGGTATAGGCTTTACCGCTGCGTATATTATCTTCTTTAAATTTGTAAGCCCTGAGCTTAATAGCCCAGAAAATTGGTTCTTAGGTATTTCGCCCGAAGGAATTGGCTTAGTGGGGATGATAATTAACTTTGCGGTTGCTGCAACCGTACTTAAATTAACAAAATCGACACCGCTTGAAATACAACAAATGGTGGAAGGTATTCGTAATCCTAAAGGGTCAGGTGAAGCACACGCACATTAATGCGCTAAGCCTACTTAAAAATAAAGCACCAAAAGCCCGACTTTAGTCGGGCTTTTTATTTGTTCAAATAATGAGTACATTAGGTTTTGTGTATACTTTTTAAGAGTACAGCAATGAGTGTAGAGCAGCAGGAAGTTGCCCAGTTTGTGTGTATGCAGGCGCCATTTAGCATGCTACACGACAGTGCGTGTGAGTATTTTGTAAGCCATATTGATAGTGTTTATTTAACCCGAGAAAACCAAGCGCAGTGGCTGCAAACGCAAACCCCAAAGCTTTTTTTAATTCGCTCTGGTTTATACGACCTAGTGGATGCAAAAGGTGATGTAGTAAAGCGTTTAGCGCAGGGGGATTACTTTGGCTATCCTTCTTTGTTAACCGGAGAGGCGATTCAAAATAGGTTACAGGTACAAAAAGAGGGCATAGTGTATATGCTTGAGCAAACGCATTTTGACTTTTTACGTCATCAATACAAACCGTTTGAGCAATATTTTGTACGCGCGCACGCCAATCGTTTACTTTCATCACATTATAAAAGTAAAAACGATAGCTGGTCTGAGCGCAGAATATCTGAGCTGATGACCCGCACCGCCATAACCTTAGCCCCCGATGCCAGTATTAGGCAAACCGCTAAAAAAATGAAAAAACACGGTGTATCGTCAATTATGATCACCGAACACGCCATTTTAGTTGGCGTAGTGACCGACCGCGACTTACGTAACCGTGTACTGGCCGATGAAGTCGATCCGCAAGATGCGGTTAGCAGCATAATGAGTGCAAAGCCTAAATTTATATTTGAAAACAATCGGGTGTTTTCTGCTTTGCATTTAATGCTTAAATACAATATTCATCATTTACCTGTACTTGATGAAAACCATAAGCCTTTGGGTATGCTTACCAGTACAGATTTACTGCGCCAGCAAAAAAGCGACCCTGTGCAGCTTATTGGCCGCATTTATAAAGCCCACAGCATTGCCGATTTAAAACGTTATGCGGGAGAAATCCCTGAGTTACTGCGAAGTTTTTCGTACAACATAGAAGACATATCGCTAATTGGTAAACTGCTCAGCGGCTTAACCGATGCACTTACCTCGCGTCTTATTCATTTATTTCAAGAAGAAAATGGTGCAGCGCCCACCAGCTTTTGCTTTATATGTTTTGGCTCGCAAGCACGCGAAGAGCAAACCCTACATTCAGATCAAGACAATGGCTTATTACTCCCAGATGATTTAAGCGAGCAACACCAAGCTTACTTTAAACACATGGGGGAGTTTGTATGCGAGCAGTTAGTAGAGTGCGGCATTAGGCGTTGCCCGGGGAATATTATGGCCAGCAGCGATGAGTGCAGAATGAGTGTGAGTAGTTGGTGCGAGCGCTTTTTTAAATGGATAAAAAGTCCAACGCCTAACGCCATGCTTAACTGCAAAATATTTTTTGATTTGCGCTTTATAGAAGGCTCCAATGCTCTATACAGCGGCTTTTGCGAGCAGTTAAACAGAATATCGCGCGATGAGTTATTTTATGCTGCTATGGCAACCGATATAAGAGCCAGTTCAGTGCCTATTGGCTTGTTTAATAAACTTAAAACGCAAAAAAATGATAATAACCATAAGTACATAGATTTAAAAAAGCGTGGTGTGGTGATCATTAACGACATAGTGCGTTTATATGCGTTAAAAGCAGGTATAAAACGCGCCAATACCCAAGAGCGCTTAGATGCTTTACTTAAGCATTCACTGCTAAATAAAGACGATATTTATAATTTAAAAGATTGCTGGCGATTTTTAACTCAGTTGCGTTTTAGTACGCAAATAAACGAAGAAGGTTTGCCAAGTAACTGCATAAACCCTGATAAATTAAGTTCATTAGAGCGTCATCAGCTTAAAGAGGCTTTTTATTTAGTAAAACAAGCGCAGCAAGCCGCGGCGTTTAAATTTGCCCGTGGCAGTTTGTAACAAGAGGTAAGCGCTGTGGTAAAAAAATGGCTCAGTAAGTATATAAAAAGGCGTAATCTTTTAAGTCAAAATGCGTTAACGCAACGCTATTTAGTGATTGATTTAGAGCTTACTGGGCTTGATGTAAACCAGCATGAAATTGTCTCAGTAGCCTGGGTAAAAATAGATAACCAATGTATAAAAATGAGTGAGGCTCAGCATTTAATTAATAAAAACGTTAAACGCTTAGACCAAAGCCCTGTTTTTCACGGCATTATTGACGACACAGTGGCTAAAGGACAAAGCCTGCACACTATATTAACGCAGCTAAGCCGTGATTTTAGTGACCATATTTTGGTTTTTCATAACGCCGTACTGGATTGGGGGTTTTTAAAAGCAGCCCTTAAAAACGCTAATATAAGTGCGCAACCTAAGTTAATACTCGACACCCTCCACATAGAAAAAAAGCGCCTTATTTGCCAAGGCGCAGAAATAAAACAAGATGATTTAACCCTAAGTGCGTGTCGCAAACGTTATGAGTTACCAAGCTATCATTGCCATAACGCACTTACAGACGCACAAGCCACCGCCGAATTATTACTAGCCCAGTGCTACCAAATAAACCGTGGGAAAGAGTTGCAGTTGAGGTCAATAATTTAACAAAGCTACAGCATTTACTAATTATTTTGTTAAGATAAGAATTTTAAAAGGATTTATTATGGTAATTGAAGCCGCCAGTAAGTATTACAACCAGTTAAACAATGACCTTAAAGCAGTTAAAAAGTACATTCACAATAATTTTGGTGTGTTTCTTACTATTCTTTACTTACTGGGTAGTTTATCAGGCGTTGTGTATCTTTACGTTTTACTTAATAACTTCTCGGTTGATATATTCAATTTCATTGAAATAAGTGACTTTTTACTGGCACTGATTTCAAATTTTTTACTTATTACTCTTTATACTACGATCATCGTTTTAACAGCTATTTATTTAAATTGGCGCTCAGGACACATGCCAGATCCTAGTAAAACAACCGTGTTAAAAAAACTTTATTATGGCTTTGGTTACCCGTTCTATTTATTAAAACCTAGTTACTCATTAATGTTATTTTTAGCACTTATAATATCTACATACCCTACTATGTTGGCGCATTCACACAGTAAAGATATAATAAATGAAAGAACAATGAATTATCACTTGTCATTAAATTATCCAATTGCTCAGAGTAAAGTAACTCAACTTCAAAATGTTCAAATAGTAGCCTCAACAATGCGGAATTTATTTGTTTATGATAATAAACAAGATGAGTTACTTATTATTTCACAAGAAAATATTTCAGCTTTGATACCTAATCTACACCAAGAAAAAACGATTAAGCCAAAGTCAAAAGCTGCATCAAGCACACAGTAATTAAACATTCGCTGAAACACGATTGGCTGCTATTTATTAGTATGGACGCATAACCAAGCATGGCACTTATTCAGGACAAATTATGAAACTCATTACCACTATTCTTCTAACCTTATTCCCTGTGATCGCTTGTGCTAATTCGAGCTTACCTGCCAATCGTCATATCTCAGTGCAAGGCACTGCTGAGGTATTAGTTGAGCCTGACATGGCTAAAATACTATTTAAGGTGAATAGTGTTAAAAGTGAGCCGAAAGCCGCCAATAACGCGCTTGAGAAAAAAGTGAAGTTATTAATCGATGGGCTCAATCAATTTGAAATAAGCGCCGATGACGTAGTTGCCTCAAACGTTAAAATTGAAAAAACAGGAATGGATTATATTGAAACAGGGCATCAGGCCCTTAGCGAATACGCAGCGATAAGAACGTTTGAAGTAACGCTAAACAGTATTGAGCGTGTGAGCGATTTAACAGATTTTTTATTGAACCAAGAAGTAAATGCGATTCAAAATATTGCGTTTTTATCTTCAAAATTTGAGCAATTACAAGCGCAAGCCACACAGTTAGCAATTGAAGATGCAAAAATAAAAGCGGATTTACTTGCTGATTCATTCAATGCAAAAGTAGGTGAAGTACGCACTATTCGCTCAACTAAAAACAACTATGACAGTGGTTTTAGTACAGCCATAACCAAGATGCACAGGGCGCAGCATGATAATAACTCTTTTCCTCAAATACGTAGTAACGATTTACAGGCAACAATAAGCTTTAAATCATCCATAAACGTGGTGTTTGATTTAGAGATAACTGATTAAATTAATAATTTCATTTCAAATACATGTTCGTACTGTAAGCTAGTTTTATGTTTTTGATTAATTTGAAGGTAGCAGTATTATGAGCGATGAAAGCAACACGTTAAAAGCACAAACCGAGGCAAAAGTAGCTGCAGGGCGAAAAGGTAATCCTGATTTTATGAAAGGCGTTGATGAAACCATTGCTCAGGCAAAAGCGTTTCAAGAAGGGGCAAATGCACTTAATTTAGATCAAAGTGCCCCACGCTTTGAACTGCCGAACCAGCATGGTGAGCAAGTTTTATTAGATGAGCTACTTGCAAAAGGGCCTGTGGTTATAACTTTTTATCGTGGTAGTTGGTGCCCTTATTATAATTTACAGCTAAAAGCATTGCAGTCACGCCTACCTGAAATTCATGCATTAGGCGCACAGCTGGTGGCTATTAGCCCACAAGCGCCCGATGGCTCAATGAGCGAAAACGACATACGTAATATGGATTTTGTCGTGCTGAGTGACCAAAATGCAGATGTAGCAGCAAGCTATGGCGTAGCGTGGCAAGTACCTGCATTTTTATTAGATCATATGCGCGAAGACCGCGGCCTTGATTTAGAGTCGCTTAATAACGGCAACGGCAGTATTTTACCTATCCCTGCCACGTTTGTTTTAGATAGCGAAGGTAAAGTGACGTGGCGCTATGTTGATGTTGATTACCGCACCCGCTCAGAGCCACAAGATATAATTAATGCTTTAAAAGCACTACAGTAAGCAATAACGCAAGCTCGCTTTATGCCTAAAAGTAGCCAAGTAAATTAGCTACTTTTGGGTTAATTTAAAGTTTCTAATCGCTCCCTCTTATAATAATGTTCAAGGTCGATTACAATACAGCCATCTAAAAGGCATCGATGCCTTTGTCTGCACGTAAAGAGAGTGGATTTTATATTTCATGGCAATCAAACTTGCAATTAATGGTTTTGGTCGTATTGGTCGAAATATTGTCCGCGCGTTGTACGAGTCAGGTTTGAGCGACGAGATAAAAATTGTTGCGATTAACGAACTTGCTGACCCTGAAGCTATTGCTCATTTATTAAAATACGACACGTCCCACGGTCGTTTTTCTTTTCCTGTAAAACTTGGTGAAGACACCATTAGCGTTGCAGGCGATACCATTGCACTATTTTGTGAAGAAAACCCAGTAGAATTGCCTTGGCAAACCCTTGATGTAGATGTTGTGCTTGAATGTACCGGTGTTTATCACTCGCGCGAGCATGCACAATTACACATTACTGCGGGTGCTAAAAAGGTGTTGTTTTCGCACCCAGCTGATAACGATGTAGATGCCACCATTGTGTATGGTATTAACGACGATGAGCTCAAACACGAGCACACTATTGTATCTAACGGCTCGTGTACTACAAACTGTGTGGTGCCTGTTATTAAAGTGCTAGATGATGCGTTTGGCATTGAATCGGGTGCTATTACCACTATTCACGCGTCGATGAACGATCAACAAGTGATTGATGCGTACCATCATGATTTACGTCGTACCCGCGCTGCGAGTCAGTCTATTATTCCGGTTGATACAAAATTAGCACGAGGAATAGACCGCATTTTACCCAAATTTGAAGGGCGCTTTGAAGCCATTGCGGTTCGCGTGCCGACAATTAACGTAACGGCAATGGATTTAAGTGTTACAGTAAATGCCGATGTAGATTTAAAAGCGGTAAATACGGCACTTAAAGCCCAAGCAAAAGACCGCTTAGAAGGTATATTAAGTTACACCGAAGAGCCATTGGTATCGGTTGATTTTAATCACGACCCACATTCTTGTATTATTGATGGCACGCAGACACGTGTTAGTCACAAACGCCTGATAAAGTTACTTGTTTGGTGTGATAACGAATGGGGTTTTGCCAATCGCATGCTAGATACAGCACGTGCGATGATGGCTAAGTAAGCATTTTATAATAATTTTAAAATTTATTTTTCAGGTTCAAGTATCGTTAACTAAGGAGATGTTATGTCGGTCATAAAAATGGCAGATTTAGATTTAAACGGCAAGCGCGTATTAATTCGTGAAGATTTAAATGTACCAGTTAAAGCAGGTAAAGTGACCTCAGATGCACGTATTCGTGCTGCACTACCTACTATTAAGCTAGCTCTTGAAAAAGGCGCTAAAGTAATGGTTATGTCGCACCTTGGCCGCCCTACGGAAGGCGAGTACGATGACGAATTTTCACTTGCCCCTGTAGCCGATTACCTAAACGACGCACTTGAGCAAAATGTCCGCCTTGAAAAAGATTACTTAAACGGCGTTGAAGTTGCCGATAACGAAGTAGTTGTATTTGAAAACGTACGATTTAATAAAGGCGAGAAGAAAAACGACGAAGCCTTATCAAAACAACTTGCTGCCCTGTGTGATGTGTATGTAATGGATGCATTTGGCACCGCTCACCGCGCACAAGCGTCTACTCATGGCGTTGGCTTATTTGCAGATGTTGCCTGTGCTGGCCCGTTATTATCAGCAGAACTTGAAGCACTAGGTAAAGCACTAGATAACCCAGCACGCCCATTAGTGGCAATTGTAGGTGGTTCTAAAGTATCAACTAAATTAACTGTTTTAGACTCGCTTTCAACGATTGTAGATCAGCTTGTAACAGGTGGCGGTATTGCTAATACCTTTATTGCAGCTGCGGGTCATCCGGTTGGTAAATCACTTTATGAAGCTGATTTAATGGATGAAGCAAATCGTTTATGTGCAGCAGCTAAAGCAAACGATGGTGAAATTCCGGTACCGACTGATGTTGTGGTAGGTAATGAATTTTCAGACTCTGCAGTCGCTACGCTTAAAGATGTAAGCGAAGTAACAAGCGATGACATGATTTTTGATATTGGCCCTGATACAGCCAGCCAGCTTGCAAAAATTATTGCAAACGCCGGTACTGTTGTATGGAATGGCCCAGTTGGCGTATTTGAGTTTGATCAGTTTGGTAATGGTACACGTGCTATTGCCCAGGCAATTGCTAACTCTAATGCGTTTTCGATTGCAGGCGGTGGTGACACTTTAGCGGCAATTGATAAATACGGCATTGCCGATAAAGTATCTTACATTTCTACCGGTGGTGGTGCGTTCTTAGAGTTTTTAGAAGGCAAAAAACTTCCAGCAGTAGAAATGCTAGAGTCGCGCGCTAAATAATAAATTTTAGCCGCATTAGGTGAGGGGAAACCCTCACAACGATTAATTATTAAATACCTCTCACCCTTATTTAATAGTTAATTAAGACAAAACTAAGCAGTGTAAATTGCTTTATTTTGTGGCGCAGTGATTGCGTCAAACTAACATATCCGTTCAAACTAGATGGCAGGAGACTGCTGTCGATAAATTGGAGAATACCCAATGGCTTTAATCAGTATGCGACAACTTTTAGATCATGCAGCTGAACACGGTTACGGCGTTCCAGCCTTTAACGTGAATAACCAAGAGCAAATGCGCGCAATAATGGAAGCGGCTGATAAAACAAACAGCCCAGTAATAGTTCAAGGATCAGCAGGCGCACGTGCTTATGCTGGTGCTCCATTTATCCGCCACATGATTTTAGCAGCCGTTGAAGAATGGCCGCACATTCCAGTAGTAATGCACCAAGATCACGGTACCTCACCCGGTGTTTGCCAACGCTCAATTCAACTTGGCTTTTCATCAGTTATGATGGATGGCTCATTAATGACTGATGGAAAAACCCCATCAAGCTACGAATATAATGTAGAAGTAACACGCGAAACCGTGGCTATGGCACATGCTTGTGGCGTATCGGTAGAGGGCGAGCTAGGTGTACTTGGCTCACTTGAAACCGGTGAAGCGGGCGAAGAAGATGGTGTAGGCGCTGAAGGTAAACTAACTACCGATCAAATGCTTACCGACCCAGAAGAAGCCGCTGATTTTGTAAATAAAACCCATGTTGATGCCTTGGCAATTGCTTGTGGTACATCGCACGGTGCGTACAAATTTACGCGCCCACCCACAGATGACATTTTAGCGATTGATCGTATTAAAGAAATTCACGCACGTATCCCGAACACGCACTTAGTAATGCACGGATCGTCGTCTGTACCACAAGAGTGGTTAGAGATCATAAATCAATACGGTGGCGAAATTCCTGAAACGTACGGTGTACCTGTTGAGCAAATTGTAGAAGGGATCAAATACGGTGTACGTAAAGTAAATATTGATACCGATTTACGCCTGGCTTCTACCGGTGCTATTCGCCGTCATATGGCGCTTAACCCATCTAACTTCGATCCGCGTAAATACCTAGCAGAAGCAACTAAAGCAATGACAGAGATTTGTGTTGCGCGTTACAACGCGTTTGGTACAGCTGGTCAAGCAGGTAAAATTAAGCCAATTTCACTTGATGACATGCACCTTAAATATTTAAGTGGTGAGTTAGACCCACAAATTAAATAATGATCTTTGATTAAAAAAATAACGTTATAAAAACCAGCTGGCGTAATCCAGCTGGTTTTTTTATACCGCAAGGCACTGGGATCACTGTTGTACCAACTTAATAAAATGGGATCACTGATTTACTAACCGCCCCGCATTTGGATCATTTATTTACCAACTAGCGCATAAATTTACGCCACGTTAGGCGCTCAATCAATCAGATCGTTTTTTATTTGTACAATAGATCAGGTGCTTAGTTGTTCGACTAAGTATAACCGTGATCCCAAATCCGATCGGCTTAGTAAAAATCTGATCTTTTTATAGGCTGCTTAGTAAAAAACAGATCTATTTTTAACCACGTAATCACATCTTCTAGTGCAAACTCAGTTTCGTATCTGGTTTTTTACTGTGTTAGTAAAGTAATGATCCCGCCATGAATATCTACTCAGAAATAAAACTGTCATCTTTTTGTAAATATGTTTTGATTAACCGTAATTTGCAAAATAGTTTTAAAAATATGACGTTAATGAGGTTTTTTGTCACTATTTTGTGTTTTTTTTACCAGGATTTTAATTTACACGTTACACTTTCATAAAAATGTCATACTTAGTCATAATAATGAAAACTAATTCGATAGCGTAAGAGATAATTTGGAATGTCACGTAAAGTACTAGTCGTAGATGATGAAGCTCCTATCAGAGAGATGTTAGTTTTTGTTTTAGAGCAAAATGGATTTCAAGCAATTGAAGCAGAAGATTACGATTCTGCAATTGCAGCTATGGTTGAACCATACCCAGATATGGTTTTACTCGATTGGATGTTACCAGGCGGTAGCGGTATTCAAATTGCTAAGCAATTTAAGCAAAGTGAATACACACGCCAAATTCCAATCATTATGCTTACAGCCCGCGGCGAAGAAGAAGACAAAGTACGCGGCCTAGAAGTGGGGGCAGATGACTACGTCACTAAACCTTTTTCTCCTAAAGAGTTAATGGCTCNTGTATCGCCTACCTCATTAGAAGAAGCCATAGAAGTACATGGCTTGCGTTTAGACCCCATATCGCACCGCGTTACCTCTGAGGGAAGCGAGCTTGATATGGGCCCAACCGAATTTAGATTATTACATTTTTTTATGACTCACCCAGAGCGTGTTTATAGCCGTGAGCAACTGCTTGACCATGTTTGGGGAACTAATGTGTACGTAGAAGACCGTACAGTTGATGTGCACATACGTCGTTTACGCAAAGCGATTGCACCGCTGGGGCATGATCGCTTAGTACAAACAGTACGTGGTGCAGGTTATCGTTTTTCTAGTAAATTATAAGGTACCGCAGCTAGGGTGTGAGTACGCATAAATTACTACTCAAAGGTAAAGTGAGTGTATGTATCGAGTTATTAATAAACAGGCGTTAGTAAAACGTCTGTTTATCTATTTTTTACCCCTGTTATTAGTTGGTGTGCTTATTGGTGCACCTTTTTTGCTTTTATTTTTAGGCACTTCTTCTCTTTTAGTCTGGCATTATCATCAACTTTATCGCTTAAGCGATTGGCTTTTAAATCAACGTAGCTTTAACCCACCAGAGGGCGAGGGTGCGTGGGAACAAGTATTTGAAGGCATTTATCATTTACAGCATCGTAATCGTAAAAAACGCAATGAACTGGCCGATTTAATTCGTCGCTTTCGCGATGGAGCTGAAGCCG
>NZ_AUTO01000291.1:0-51643 GCF_000498055.1 Pseudoalteromonas sp. TB51 | reverse complement strand
GGAGCTGAAGCCGTACCCGATGCCGTAGTGGTGTTGCAAAGTGATTTAAGCATTGTTTGGTGTAACCAACTTGCACTTAAAGTATTGGGGCTACAATGGCCGACCGATCATGGCCAGCGCCTAGATAACCTAATACGTGAACCTAAATTTGCCAAGTACATGCTGCGCGGTGAATTTGAAGAGCCATTAGAGCTTGATAACGGGCATATTGTTGACCAAGTGCTTGAATTTAGGGTAATGCCGTATGCCAACACGCAGCTTATGGTGGTAGTACGTGATGTAACACGCTTAAAGCAGCTAGAGCAAATGCGCAAAGACTTTGTTGCCAATGTATCGCATGAGCTGCGCACGCCGCTTACGGTTGTTACTGGCTACCTTGAGATGATGGATGGCGATATGATGCCACCGCCTGCAATGTGGAATAAAGCGCAAAATACCATGCTTGAGCAATGTAAGCGTATGGACAGCTTAGTTAATCAGCTTTTATCTCTTTCGCGTATTGAAGGGGCGCGCAGGCAAGACAACGACAAAGCCATAAATGTGCCGCAAATGCTTAACTACATTAAAACCGAAGCGCAGTCTATAAACCAAGACAAAGGCCATGAGCTTATTTTTGATATAGATAATGAGCTTGATATTAAAGGCTCTGAAGATGAGCTACGCAGTGCGTTTTCTAATTTAGTGTTTAACGCTATACATTACACTAAAGCGGGCGGAAAAATTGTTGTTACTTGGCAGCGCAAAGAGGGGCTTGCGCACTTTAGTGTAAATGATAATGGCGATGGTATTGCACCAGAGCATATAAATCGTTTAACTGAGCGCTTTTACCGCGTAGATAAAGCAAGGAGCCGCACAACCGGTGGTTCAGGTTTAGGCCTAGCAATTACTAAACATGTGCTTACACGTCACGATAGTAAATTAAATATAAGCAGTGAGCTTGGTAAAGGCTCGTGTTTTTCTTTCGACTTTTCAAAGGATAAGCTCGTTAACTTAGCAACTTAAAGGCAATAAAAAGCAAAGTCATAAAAGTGTCATTTAAGAGTAATGTAACTGTCATCTACTCACTTTACAGTAGACAACAGTTAGGAAATGGGACGAACAAATCGGAGAACCCCGCATGAAATTTAAAAACTTAGTTGCCGCAATGGGTGTGGCTGTTACAACATTAGTATCTGCACAGGCTGTTGCTCTTGACGACGCAATTCCTGAATATCAAAAAATTAACGGCGTTTCAGGTAACTTTTCATCTGTAGGCTCTGATACTTTAGCTAACATGATGACTTTTTGGGCTGAAGAGTACAAACGTATTTACCCAAATGTAAATATTCAAATTCAAGCGGCAGGTTCGTCTACTGCTCCACCAGCGCTTACCGAAGGCACCTCTAACATGGGTCCTATGAGCCGTAAAATGAAATCAAAAGAAATCGAAGCGTTCGAAAAACGCTACGGTTACAAGCCTACAGAAGTGCGTGTAGCGATTGATGCATTAGCGGTATTTGTACACAAAGATAACCCAATTGAAGGCTTACGTATTGACCAAGTAGATGCTATTTTTTCATCTACTCGTAAATGTGGTGCGTCTGAGCAAGTTAACCGCTGGAGCGATGTTGGCCTAACGGGCGACTGGGCTGCAAAAGACATTCAATTATACGGACGTAACTCTGTATCAGGTACTTACGGTTACTTTAAAAAGAAAGCGCTGTGTAAAGGTGACTTCCGTAACAACGTAAATGAGCAACCAGGTTCAGCCTCTGTTGTACAGTCAATCTCATCTTCATTAAACGCGATTGGTTACTCAGGCATTGGTTACAAAACGTCGGGTGTACGTACGGTTCCTTTATCTAAAAAAGGCACTAACTACGTAGATGCAACGCTTGATAATGTTGCTAAAGGTAAATACCCACTTTCTCGTTTCTTATACGTTTACGTGAACAAGCACCCTAATAAGCCGCTTTCACCAATTGAAGCTGAGTTCTTAAAAATGGTACTTTCTAAAGACGGTCAAAAAATCGTTGAAAAAGATGGTTACGTACCACTATCTGCTAAGTTAGTAGAAGCAGAGCTTAAAAAGTTAGGTTTATAATTTAAGCCCAACCAATAAAAAAACCGCTCAATGAGCGGTTTTTTTGTGTGTAAAACTTTAAAGCGTAAAACAGACTAACTTACTAAAAGCGATTACAGATCAGTCAGCTTTTGCGCTTGTGCTTTACACTGATTATAGCTCTCTACACATTTGGCAGAGCACACTTGCTGTTTTAAACCTTTGTCAATCGATTGCTGATCGCAACTATTTTCGCACTGATAGTTTTGTTGTGCGCATTGGTTTAACTCAGGGTTTTTCACTTGATTTTGGCAAGCTGCTAACAATGAAAATGAAAGGGCGAGGGCACTCGTTTTAATAAATGTTTGCATGCTTATCCTTAACGTTGAACTGCGCTTTTGTTAAATCTCAACTTGTAAGTTGTCGATTAATCTAACATTGCCTAAAAAGGCGGCAGCTAAAATAACAAGTTGTGTATCATCAAGTGTAGCAGCTTTTAATGTATCTCGTTGAGCTATCTCAAAATAATCTGGCTTTAAGCCGGCTTGCTCTAAACTAAGCTGTGCGCTTTGCTCAAGTGCTTTGTAATCGGTATTACCTGCTTTGAGCTGCTCAGCGCAGCTGTTTAGTGTTTTAAATAATGCGGTGGCCGTGGCTTTTTGCTCTGCAGATAAATAGCCATTTCGCGAGCTCATAGCTAGGCCTGAAACTTCACGCATGGTCGGTACACCAACAATTTCAACCGGAATTGATAAATCGCGTACCATGGTTTTAATCACTTGCAGCTGTTGAAAGTCTTTTTCGCCAAAGCATGCATAATCTGGTTGTACTAAATTAAATAACTTAGTCACTACTGTGGCAACACCTCTAAAGTGTCCTGGGCGCGTGCCGCCACAATACCCCATAGATACGCCTGGTACATCTACAAAGCTTTGCTCACCAAGGCCATTTGGGTAAATGGTGTCTACGCTTGGGGTAAACACAATATCGGTATTTAAGTCGGCTAAGCCTTGTTTGTCTTCGTTTAATGTACGTGGGTAGCTATCTAAGTCTTCGTTGGCACCAAATTGCATTGGGTTGACAAAAATACTCACAACCACCTTATCGGCCATTGTTTTTGCCTTTTCAACCAATGAAAAGTGGCCGCGGTGCAAGTTGCCCATGGTTGGCACTAAAGCCACGCTTAAACCTGCTTGGCGCCAAGCTTTAATTTGACTACGTAATGATTTAATTTCAGTAATTGACTGCATTATTTAAACTCATGTTCGGCGCTTGGAAACGCGCCACTTTTAACGTCTGTACAATATTTTTTAACTGCATCTGGCATGTTGCCAGTTTCCAGTAAAAAGTTTTTAGAAAATTTAGGAATGTATCCTGCCGAAATACCGACTAAGTCGTGCATTACCAGTATTTGACCATCCNGTTACATTACCTGCGCCAATACCTATGGTAGGAATGGTGACGGCATCGGTAATGCGTTTAGCGAGAACACTTGGGATACACTCAAGCACTAATAATTGGGCGCCTGCGGCTTCTAGTGCTTTTGCATCATCAATCATTTTTTGCGCTTTGTCGTCTTCGCGGCCTTGAATTTTAAAGCCACCAAATACGTGTACTGATTGCGGCGTTAATCCTAAATGGCCGCAAACAGGAATACCTTGCTGCGTTAAACTTTTAATGCTGTCGTAAAGCCATTCACCGCCTTCAAGTTTTACCATATTAGCGCCTGCACGCATTAACTCTGCTGCATTTTTACAGGTGTCGCTAACGTTTGAATAGCTCATAAAGGGCATATCGGCTATTACAAAAAGCTCACGGCTGCCACCGCGTACACAGCGGGTATGATAGGCTATATCTTGATTGGTTACGGCTAGGGTATCGTCGCCACCTTGCAGCACCATGCCCAAAGAGTCGCCAACTAAAATAACGTCCACACCGTTATCATGAAATAACTTAGCAAAACTGGCATCGTAAGCGGTTAATGCGGTGATTTTGTTATTTTCTGCTTTCATTTTATTTAAAGTAGAAACGGTTATTTTAGACATAATATCCTCGCAGGCATAAGCCTTGGTTAATTACAGAGGTAATTGTTGTAAGTCGTTGAGCGGTAAGTCTTGCGCAATGGTTTTTAATGCAATGCCGCTTGGTAAAATCAGTTCTGGGGCAAGCTCAAGTAAAGGGTAAACTACAAACTCACGTTCGCACAGGCCATAATGTGGCACAGTTAAGCGCTGGGTATTAATCACTTGCTGACCAAACAGTAAGGTATCTATATCGAGCGTACGCGGCCCCCAACGTTCGGCTTTTCTTACCCGTCCATGTTCAAGCTCTATGGCTTGAGTTAAATCAAGTAATTGCTCAGGTTCAAGCGCGGTTTTAATACACGCTACGGCATTTACATAGTCGGGTTGATCTTGTGGGCCCATTGGTTTGCTTGCATAGTAATGCGATACACTTATAAATTCACAATGAGGCAGCTTTTTAAGCGCACAAACGGCGTTATCAAGCTGCTCTTTGGGTGAGTTTAGGTTGGCACCTAAACCCAAATATACACACTGCATGCAATTACTCGGCTGGCTTTTTAGTGGTGCGGCGGCGCGGACGTTTACGTGGTTTAGGCCCACCTTGGTGGCCCAGGTTTTTTACCATTTCTTTTTGGCCATTAATATCTAGGCTCAAGTATTGTGTCCACCACTGGGCAAGCTCACTATGTTGGTGCTCACCGGCATCAACACGTAATAATAAAAAGTCATAAGCGGCTTTAAATCGTGGCTGCTGGGTAAGTCTGTAAGCGCGTTGGCCGGCACGTTTATCTAAACGTTGCTGTATATGCCAAATGTCGCGTGCGCCTAAGGTAAAGCGTTTAGGTACTGCTATATGCTGGGCATTTTCGCTCAGAACTTTATTCATGGCTTGAGCAAAGGCATCAAAGTAAGATAGCTGTTCTTGTTGTTTAATTTTAGTTGTGCGCTCAAGCAGCGGAAACCACATTAAAGCAGCAAATATAAACGCAGGCGTTACTTTTTTATCTGCATTAATGCGTTTATCGGTGTTTTGAAACATTTGTTGAATAAACGCCGCTTCTAAGCCGTCAGGGTTTTTATCTAAAATTTTATCAAGCACCGGGAATAACGACTTAAACAAGCCGTATTGGCGTAGCATTAAATAGTTAGCTTCGGCTTTGCCGTTTAAAAACAGCTTTAGAACTTCTTCAAATAAACGCGCTGGCGGTATGTTATCAAGTAGGCTGGCAAGCGCAGTAATTGGCTTTTCGCTTTTTGGCGCTATGCTCATATCAAGCTTAGTTGCAAAGCGTACCGCACGTAGCATACGTACAGGGTCTTCGCGGTAGCGTGTTTCTGGGTCGCCAATTAACTCAATTTGTTTTGCTTGTATGGCCGCTAAGCCATTGGCGTAATCGTATATACAAAAATCGTTAATAGAGTAATACAGCGCGTTGATAGAAAAATCACGGCGCTCGGCGTCTTCTTCAATGCTACCAAACACGTTATCGCGCAGTAACTGCCCGTGCTCGCTTGATTGGCTAATTTGGTTTTTGTCTTCTTGCGCTTCGTGGTGCCCGCGCATGGTGGCTACTTCTATAATTTCGCGACCAAAAACAATATGTGCTAAGCGAAAACGACGGCCAATTAGGCGGCAATTTCTAAATAGTTTTTTTACTTGCTCTGGGGTGGCATTGGTAACAACGTCAAAGTCTTTTGGTTGTTGACCTAACAATATATCGCGAATACAACCACCTACAAGGTAAGCGTCGTAACCACCGTCTTTTAAACGGTAAAGTACTTTGATTGCATTTGGGCTAAATTGTTTACGTGAAATACCATGTTCGCCGCGTGTTACAACAACCGGTTCATCACTTGTTTGAGTGCTTTGCACATCGGCATTTGGGCCGATTATTTGCCTGCAAAATTGAAAAAGCTTGGAAATAATAATCTGTCTCCTACAGAAATGATGATTGGCTGGTCATCGCAATCAAAAAGCACATAAATTAGGTATTATAGTGCGGTGCTTTGTATTTATTGTAAATAGCCTCTATTTAGGCGGCTATCATATACCAGCGCGGTATAAAAATTAAGTTGATGGACTGAAATTAAGCCGTTTTTAAGTTTTTTATTTACTTAAATGCGTAAATTTAGTGCTGTTTGGATGCTGACCTTGCGAAATTTGAATTTCGGGTATGTTTGGCACCGCTGTTAAGCTAAATTCGTTAATAGCCCACACCATTAATTGCTCCACAGACAAATCATTCAATTGGCTATACACAGGTAAGTTTAAAAATTCAAACGCATCAATAAGCGCGGGCTTTGGATTGTTTGTGCTAATAGCGGGCGCATAATTTTGTTTAGAGAGTTTAAAACCAGGCTCGGCCACCACAAGGGGTAAATGTGCGTATTGGGGGATGGGCGCATTAAGCTGTTTAAATAAACTGATTTGCCTTGCTGTAGGCTCGATTAAATCGGCGCCACGTACCACACGATTAATACCTTGCTCAATGTCATCAATAACCACCACTAGTTGGTAGGCAAATAATCCGTCACTGCGCTTTATTATGTAATCTTCATGGGCTAATGCACTATTTACAGTAATATCGCCTTGAATCAAATCGTTAAAATGGCATGTTGGGTGCTGTTGGCTAAGACGAAGTGCGCCTTGCTCTGTTGATAAGTTAAGCGTTTTGCAGTGACCTTGGTAAATGCCACCCATGGCTTTTATTTGTTTGCGAGAACAGCGACAACCATATACACATTGTTGGTGGATCAGCTTGTTTGTTACCTCTTGATAAAGAGGTAGGCGCTGAGTTTGATAAACAACGGATTCGTCCCAGTAAAGGCCGTAGGCTTGTAAGGTATTTAGAATATGGGTGTCGGCATTTTTCACCACGCGGGTGGTGTCTATATCTTCAATGCGCACTAACCATTTACCCTGATTTACTTTAGCATCAAGGTAGCTGCCCACAGCCGCCACAAGTGAGCCAAAGTGAAGTGGCCCAGAAGGAGACGGTGCAAATCGACCGCGATAGTCACGCTTTGGCGTGGTAACGGCTGTAGGAGACATAGTTAACTAATTTTAATTAACCGCGCCCAGCTTGTTTTTCTTTAATTTCTGCAAGGGTTTTACAGTCTACGCATAAATCTGCAGTTGGACGCGCCTCTAAACGACGAATACCAATTTCGATTCCGCATGACTCACAAAAGCCAAAATCATCTTCTTTAATTAAGATAATTGTTTTTTCAATTTTTTTGATCAGTTTACGTTCGCGGTCGCGAGTACGAAGTTCTAAAGAGAACTCTTCTTCTTGCGCAGCGCGGTCAACTGGATCAGGAAAGTTGGCAGCTTCGTCTTGCATATGCGATTTTGTGCGGTCAACTTCATTACGTAAGTCGTTACGCCACGCTTCTAAAATCGCTTTAAAATGAGCACGTTGTGCTTCATTCATATACTCTTCGCCCGGCTTTTCTTGGTATGGTTCTAAACCGGCTTGAGCCAATAAACCATGTCTTTGTTGGTCTGGCATAACTCTCTCCTAAATCCTTAATTTAATGCCTCAGCATTAGCCGGCGGTATAAATAGCAGAATCTTATACCCTAGGCAAATTTATTTTTTAATTAATCGAATTAGCTTCAACCAGTGTGTTGACTAAAAAGGCTCATATTTTGATTTTGATGCTTTATTAATCGTTATTTCGGTATTTAAACTTGCCTAGTTATATGGGCATAAAGTTTAAAAGCAAGTTAAATTTTTTATTTAAAGGCCACTTTCTCACTAAGCGTTACTTCACTTGGCGAAATAGATGCCTTATAAGCGTATACCTCCACGCCTTTTTTAATCGCGAGGTTTAATAAGTCGCTGTATTTTTTATCTATGTGGCTTGCTGCACTCACCGTATTAATACCTTGGTGCAAAACAGCGAACAGTAATACTGCGCGGTGGCCTTGTTCGATCATTTCTATTAATTCGCGAATGTGTTTTTGCCCACGCACGGTTTGCGCATCCGGAAAGTAGCCTTGCCCACTTTGTGGCGCGCTTTCACTTAACAAGGTGACTGACTTTACCTCTACATAGCAAGCGGGTTTATTGTCGCCGGTGAGTAAAAAGTCGATACGGCTGNCTGCCGTATTTTACTTCACTTTGAAGCTGCTCATAGCCGTTAAGCTCTGTAATAACCTGGTTGTTGATAGCCTCTTCGACCACTTTATTCGCCACGGCGGTATTAACACATATTAACTGCGAGAGGGAGTTTTGAGTGAGCTCTAACGACTGGGGGTATTTTCGTTTACTGTTATCGCTGGTTGAATAAAAAGCGCTAAAGCCAGGCTCTGCGCAACCTGTCATTTTACCGGTGTTGGCGCAGTGGGCGGTAAATTCAGCTCCATCGTTAAGTTGGAGGTCGGCTAAAAAGCGTTTATAGCGTTTTAATAACGTGGCGGGCTGTAAAGCTGGGGTGTATTTCATTTAAATTCCAATGCTAAACGCTGCAGATGCGTTGGTTTATGTTATTTATCTCAAGCTGTTGGGAACTTGTACTCACTATAGTAAACTCGGTGGCACATTTAAGTGTAAGGGTATTCTAACATGAGTGAAAAATTTATTGTTCAACTAAGCGAGCAAGCAGCGCCAAGCCATTGGGGCGAAAACGCGGCGTTGTCTTTTAACGAGCAAGGCGCAACGGTTCATTTATCTGAGCAAGAAACATTAAAAAATGTTCAAAAAGCGGCGCGAACAATTGCAAGCCAAGGTGTTAAACAGGTTGAGCTTGCGGGCGATACATGGTGCACAGAAAGCCAATGGGCTTTTTACCAAGGTTTTGTAACACCTAAATCATTACATGGTGTTGAATTTGTTGATAACGCACAGTCAGATCTAAACGAGCTTGCGCATTTAAAAGCCTCAGCTACGTGGGCACGAGAAATGGTAAACGGTACAGCCGATGACATTTACCCTGAAAGCCTTGCTGAAAAAGCCGCCGAATTTATTCAATCGTTAGCGCCTGAACACGTAAGCTACCAAATTATTAAAGGCGATGCGTTATTAGAGCAACAGTGGATTGGTATTCATGCTGTGGGCCGTGGCTCTGAGCGTCCACCTGTTTTACTTGAGCTTGATTACAACCCAACAGGCGATGAAAACGCGCCGGTAAGCGCAGCGCTTGTAGGTAAAGGTATTACGTTTGACTCTGGTGGTTACTCAATTAAATCTAGCGAAGGTATGCTAGGAATGAAGTGCGACATGGGTGGCGCGGCAACGGTAACAGCGGGTTTAGCACTGGCTATTAACCGCGGTATAGAAAAGCGCATTAAGCTGTTTTTATGCTGTGCAGAGAACTTAATTTCGGGCCACGCTTACAAACTAGGTGATATTTTAACCTACAAAAATGGCACAACCGTTGAAATTGTAAACACCGATGCTGAAGGGCGTTTAGTGCTTGCTGATGGTCTAATGGCTGCAGGCGAAACTGGCGCAGAGCTAATTATAGATGCGGCAACACTAACCGGTGCTGCACTCGTTGCTGTAGGTCAAGAGTACAACGCATTATTTGCCCTTGATAAAGAGCTGGTACGCGAAGTAGAAGACTTTGCATCGCAAGAAATGGAAGCTGCATGGCCTCTTCCGCTTGAAAAATGGCACCAGCAAAACTGCCCATCTCCATATGCTGATACGGCAAATAGCCGCGCTCAAAAAGGTGGCGGTTACGGCGGCGCATCAAATGCAGCAGGCTTTTTATCTCGCTTTGTACCAAACGATGGTAAAGGTTGGGTACACATTGATTTAGCTGCAGCATTTAATATGGGTAGCACTAGCCAATGGGCTGCAGGTGCAACTACGCAAGGTATGCGCACAGTGGCACGTACATTGTTAGAAAAAGCTTAATAGTACGTAACTAGGCGTTTAATACATAAAATAGGCACCAATTGGTGCCTATTTTGCTATTTGCAGGCAAGCAATTTATTTTTATTTACGGTAAAATCCTTCGCCAATACCTGTTTGGGTGTTTAATTATTGGCTAAAGTGCCTACACTCAAATGTTATACTCACCACTGGGGTTCTAAACTATGTCAGATAAGTGCTACATCACAGCTCAACAGCTACTTGAAGATTCATTCCGCGTAGCGGCACAAGTTTATAAAGATGGCTTTCGTCCAGACTTTATAATTGGTATTTGGCGAGGTGGTGCACCTATTGGTATTGCTGTGCAAGAATACTACGATTACAAAGGCATTGAGACTGATCACATTGCGGTGCGTACGTCGTCTTATTACGGTATTGGCAAGCAATCTAAAGAAATAAAAGTACACGGCCTACACTACATTGTAGAAAACGCCAATGCCGGTGACTCACTGCTTATTGTTGATGATGTGTTTGATTCTGGCCGCAGTATATTTGCACTAAAAGAAAAGCTTTCTGAGCTTATGCGCTTAAACTTACCACGCGATATTCGTGTGGCATGTCCGTACTATAAGCCTAAAAACTCAAAAGTAGAGATGGTGCCAGATTACTTTATTCATGAGTCTGAAGAGTGGTTAGTGTTCCCGCATGAGTTATCAGGTTTAACGCCAGATGAAATAATTGAAGGTAAGTCTGATTTAGTAAATATCCAAGATATTTTATTAGATAAGTAATTGCCTAAGCGTTAAGTAGGAGTTTATTTGCGCGGGGGCGTGTTTGTGTACTCGTTTTAAATAAATTGCTGCTATAGCGCAGTGCTAATAAATACCACAAAAACTAAAAAAGGCCATTACGGCCTTTTTTTGTGTCTGATTTTTTTATAGCTGCGCAAAACTGTCTACATAGTCACTTAAACTTTGTGTATCGACCGCTTTTAGCCCATGGGAGCTGCGCTGCACTAAGCCTTTTTCAACAAGTTCGGTAACTACGCGGCGATAAGCTCGCTCAGTGGTTGCAAAGCGCTCTGCTTCGGCATTAACGGTTGGGTATGCGCGCAGTAGCGTTGGGTTATTGTTCTCGGCGCGTAGTAAGCAGTCTTTAGCTATGTTGTAGCTTAAAGGCAGCAGTAACTTATCTAAATTAATTTTTTGGTTTTCTTGAAATTTAGCCGCAATGGTTTGCGCGGTGTATAAGCTCAGCTCTGGCTTTTCGAGTAGTAATGCTCGCCAGTGGCGAAGCTCTATTAAATTATAGGTTACATCGCTAAAACAGGTGACCGTATAAATACATGGGTTATTGTTTAGTGCTTCTATTTCACCAATTAGGGTGTTGTTGCAATCTAATTGGCCTAATAATAGGCGGCGTCCGTTACCTACGTCATAACTAAATGAAATAGTACCGCTGCGCACCAGCACAAGTTTACTGAGTGGTTGATCTTGGTGGATCAGCACTTCTTTTTTTGATTGTTGATAGCTACTCCCTGCAAAAGTGAGTAATTGTTCAACAAGGTAACTAGAAAAATGGTATTGAAACATCAATATGCTCTTCGGACAATTGTCCTATTTATTACACCTTAATAACGATATTATTAAGGCTCTAAGAATTTACTCTAACTTGCTACTGTATTTAGCCTTGCTAAGTACGTAATACCTTCATTTCCCGTGTAATGATTTAGGAAGCTATTGGCTACAACCAATATACTTTTTAAGGTTTTTTAAGCAAGTTAGTTTTTTTATTTTATACCAATCAGCCTAATTAAGTGATCAATTTTAAGGCTAGGAAAACGTGTTGATAGCTAGGCAAAAAATCGCTATTTAGTCGTTCTCGGCAATTGCTCCTGTATTGCTCTACCTTCTGCATCCATGCAGTCGTAAATGAGCATTTTTTAACGCAGGTAGCGACACATTTAGCCCCGCAAAATGATTGAGTATTATTGCGAATTGGTATTAAACGTTGTAACACTGACAAGTGCCACACGTTAGCATTGGCGTAATGCTAACCTAAAGGGTAGGAGAGAACAATTGAGTTGGGAATATTTAGGTTATATTGCATCAGCTTTCTTGGTTGCATCGTTAACAATGACCGATGTAGTAAAACTGCGTTGGTATAATATGTTTGGTTGTATTGTATTTACTATTTACGGTGTGGCTATTGGTGCAGTGCCTGTTGCGTTTACTAATGGCTTATTAGCGATGGTAAATATGTACCATATTATAAAGCTCTACCGACAGCCTAAAGTCAAAGAAGCGTGAAGCTAAAAATTCAAAAAAAGGGTTAACATTTAAGTTAACCCTTTTTTGTTTTAAAGCACCGCGTCTAAGACAATGCCATCAGTTCTACGAGTTGGATAAAGTGACTCAACAACAAAGCTTGGGATAAATCCTTTAGCCGATGAGACCACTACTTTAGACTTTGCCCCAATAATACGAGCGTTAACTATTACACCACGATTCGTGTAAGTTAGAGTGCCTGATAAAGTGTATTCAATATGTGGGTAACCTTTAATTTCTTTACCATTACGACTAAACGAGAAATCACCTAACGGGGTTACATGCACAGCGCCCGTGTGTTTGTAATCAACTACCGATAAGCCAAACTCCTGCATTTCAGTAATAAAGCTTTCAGCCAAGTGATTACCAAATATATTTGTGGTTTGTAAATTGTCATCTAAATTCACAAACGAAGTAATTGCAACAGGCGTTCCACTGTTGATGTAGTTCATATTTTCAATCAGCTTCATTGCTAATTGTTCTGTATAGTTACTTAATAATTTACTGCTGTTAATAGGGCGGTAGTTATTTTCTGGGAATTGCCAGTTATTTACGCGTGGCTGATGAACGTCTGTGTAACGATTATGGCTATTGTGATGGCCAATATTATTATGCGAAGCGTGGCCATTATAAACTGGGTGAGTAGAGCATGCACTAAGTGATAAAGTAAAAAGAGCCGATAAAGTAAGAGATAGTTTTTTTGAAAACATGTTTTCTTCCTGAAACATAAGAGATTTTTTAAATTCCCTCACTTATCGACACACTTTTTAATTACTTTAGTAAATATCCATAATTACTTTGTTTATTTTTAAGTTTGTATGCTTTATAAGCTATTCTTTTTTAAAGCGTAATTCTCCAGCTACCCAAGTCTGTAAAACCTGTGTTTTATAAATCTCATCGACAGGGGCTTTAAAATAGTCTTTGTCTATTAAAATAAAGTCTGCCCATTTTCCGTTTTCTAAGCTGCCTATTTTAAACTCTTGGTGTGCTGCATACGCGCCGCCGAGGGTAAACGCTCTTAAGGCTTGTTCGCGGCTTAGCNCCAGCCGTTCTCAGGCAGCATATTATGATCCATACGGGTAATGGCTGAATACAAGCCATCAAAAGGGTTTGCCAGCTCTACTGGGTAGTCAGAGCCTGCTGCAATCACAGAGCCTTGCTTTAAAAATGTTTGCCATGCATATGCGCCTTGTAATTGGTTATCGGTTAAGCGCTGCTGAGCCATATGCATATCTGAGGTGGCATGCACAGGCTGCATAGATGGAATGATTTTAAGAGCTTTAAAACGTGGAATGTCATCAGGGGTGACTATTTGTGCGTGTTCAATACGGTTACGCAGTAACATACCGCCCGTTTGCTTAAACACGTTTTGATACGCATCAAGTACCACTTTATTTGCCTTATCACCAATTGCATGGGTGTTGGCGCTAAAGCCATTTTTGAAGCTTAAAGTAAATAATTCTTCAAGCTTGGCTTGGGTTTCTAGCATTAGGCCGTGGTGGTTTTTTCTATCTGCGTAGTCATCAATTAGCGCAGCCCCGCGCGAGCCTAATGCGCCATCGGCATATACTTTTACACTGCGGATAGACATAAACGATGCTGCATCTTGATAGCGCCCTGCCTGAAGCATGTGCTTTAAATCGGGGCTAGCAGCACTTAGCATGGCGACTATTCTTAGTGGCAAATTACCTTGCTCGCTGCGCTCTTTGTAAACTTCCCAGGTGGTTTTATCGATACCGGCATCGTGAGTAGAGGTAATGCCTAAGCTTAATAAGTGCGCGCCTGCGGCATCTAACGAGTCGCTTATAGCTTGTTTTGAAGGGGCGCTCATATGCTGGGTAATTAACGACTCGGCCTTATCAACAAAAATACCAGTTGGATTCCCAAATTCATCTTTAATAATTTCGCCGCCGTCAGGGGCTTGAGTTGCTGCGGTAATACCGGCCAGCTCTAAGGCTTTGCTGTTAACCCAAATTGCATGGCTGTCAACGCGCGAAAGTACCACTGGGCGGTCATTGACTACTTTGTCTAAGTCTTGGGCGGTAGGAAAGCGCGTGTCGCTCCACAGCTCTTGGTTCCAGCCTCGCCCTAATATCCAACCTTGTTTATTTTTCGCAAATTGTTCTAGCTTTGTGGTTATTTCAGCGACCGATTTAGCGCCGCGTACATCAAGTTGCGATAAGTTATCGCCAAGGCCAATTACATGCCCGTGAGCGTCAATCAACCCTGGCAGTAACGTATTACCTTTGGCATCAATAAGTGTGGCATCAGGAAAAGTGTTTTTAAGCGTATCATCACCAGTTTTAACAACTTTACCGTTTTTAATCACTAAAGTAGAAAACGTTTGAATACCACCTTGGTATAAGGGAGTGTAACCATTAGCGTTGTAAATGACCTGCGTTTGCGCAATCGCAGTGCTGCTTACAAATAAGCCGGCAAGCAGTAGTGGGTTAAATAGTTTTTTGAGTTGCATAAGTTGGTTATTTTTTATTGTTAGTAAAATAACACTAGCAAACTCACTTTTAGAATACCAATATGTTGAGGTAGATAGCTTAAAAGCGTAAGGGCTGTTAAAAATTTAGCGCTTACGCTTATAAAAAAGAGTTACTTACTGGCGTATATGCCATATTCCGAAAGGGTAAGTCTGCCGTCTTTATCTTTATCATAACTTGAAAAACGCGACCAAAGGGCGGGGTCAATGGCGGTTTCTGAACGGGTTAAAAAGCCATCGTGGTTACGGTCAAACTTTTTAAATTTATCGGCAACTTCTGTACTTTGGCCAAGGCTTACATCGCTAAAAAGGCCCAGCGCAACAAGCGCTAAATAGCTTACAGTCTTCATACTTATACTCAGTAAAGGTTATTGGTTAAATAGTCTTTAAACTCAAGAAGCGAGATTTGTTTGTCTTGGTTTTTATCCCAGCGAGTAAAGGTGCTGAGTAGATGAGGCTGTGGCTCTAATTCGTCTTCTGTTAAGAAGCCGCTTTTATTGGCATCAAGGTGATCAAAACGTTGTTTAACATCTAACGCAACAGCATTAAAGCTGAACATAGTAATAGCGATAACACTAAAAAAAACACACTTCATGGTTTTCCTTCCAACATACAGTGTTTGTAGATTAATAAAAAAAGCACTTGCCATAATTTAACTTCCCAACATTAAATCCGTTTACACATTCCCTCAGGGATTATGGCAAATGCTTTTGAAACCTACCTTACTAGGTAAAAGCTTAAGTAAAACTTAATTAACTTCAGCTGTGGATAATAAATCTATTTTAAGCAGCCCGTTTAGCGCTAACTGATTAAAATTTCTAGCCAGAGAAAAAGATTTAAACATCGTTACTATTGAGTTTGTTATTAAAGCGCTTAATCACAATTAAGGTTTAAAATTTTGAAACTCTTCTTTAGAAATTTTTTTGTCTTGGTTTTCGTCTAAATCGGCAAATTGCCTCATTACTTCTTTATCTTGTTTGGCTTCTGCAAGCGATACCGCTCCATCCATATCTTTGTCTAAATGAGCAAAGCGAATGTTGACAGAAGAGGCTAAAGCCGTGGCGCTAATGGCTAAAAACATTAATGTAAATGCTGCGATAAGTTGTTTCATAATCATGTTCCTTAATTAAATGAATTTACTGAATAAACTTTTTGAATTCACTTAGCGACAACTGGCCATCTTGGTTAGTGTCTATTTGTGAAAAGTTTTCGTGTAGTACGGCATCTTCACCCGCTTCTGATTCGCTAAGTGTGCCGTTACTGTCTTTATCTAGCTCATTAAAAGTAGCTTGAACGTCCATAGCTATTGCATCTGTGCCCATAAACCCAAAAGCCAGCATGGGTAAAATTACTAAAAAGCGGTTGTTCATTTAATTTCCTTATTGATTAAAGTTGCACTCACTATTACAAAAATAATGCCAATTTAAATAGGTGTTTAAAATCAATGGTTTATGTTTTTTATGGGGCGCTGGTCGGAATTTTTTACTTAAATGTGTGTTATTTTTGCAACAGGAGGTACGTACTATTAGTAGTTAACAGAGTTATCAATAGCTTAGTGTGTTGCTAAATAGCAACAAGTGGTTATATTGGGTTAAATATAGAAGTTGATTCAGCGAGAGTATAAGGTAAGTAACTAAAATAGGGCGCTTAAAATAATAAAAGGAAATGATAATGCCTGTAACGTTGGCTAAAAAGTATCGTGCAATGCTTAATTGGCGGCCTAACTTAATAGGTCAGTTTATAATTAGTATGTTACTGTCGTTACTGCCGCTTAGTTTAGTGGTTATTGTTTTTTTAAATGCGTTAAACAAACAGCTCGCTGTTACCCAGCTTATCGTTAGTAATAATTACCAAGTTACTAAGTCGTTTAATTTTTTAAAGCAAGAGCTTAATAGCCTAGAGCGGGCAACGCGACAAAACTGGGTGTTAAAAAGCGAGTCGCTCGACACGTTAATAAACGAAAAATGGCAATCCTCCTTACAAACAATCGACACGCTCAGCCAAGCCAGTGCCACACAGCAATACACTATGCAGTGGCGTCGCTTAGCAACAACATTGCGTAGTACTCATCAAGCTTTAATTGAAAACAACCAACAAGATGCTGCATTGTTTGTGCCTATTAGCGATTTAGTGGCTGAGCTTACTGTGTGGTTGCGCGATACGAATGCAGCACAAATACAAAACAACCAAAGCGAATTAAGTACTTTACAAAGCTCGTTTATTAACTGGTTAGTGGCACTTATTCCGCTTACTTTACTAGTGGGTGGAGGCTTTTTATGGCGCATAAGTAAACGTTTAAAAGGGCTTACGTCGGTAATAGATAAACTAGGGCAAGGCCACTGGCAGCAAAAAATTGCAGTGCAAGGCTCAAGTGAGTTAGTGGAATTAGGCGAAAAACTACAATGGGTGCAAGAGCAGTTACATATGCTTGAACAACAAAAAGATACCTTTTTACGCCATGTAACCCACGAGCTTAAAACGCCGTTGGCTTCAATGGTCGAGGGTACCGATTTACTTAGCGATGAAATAGTCGGCCCCATTACAAAAGAGCAGCAAGCTGTGCTTGAGCTTATTAGCCAATCTATGATGCGTTTGCGCACTATGATTGACAGTCTACTTAGTTATAACGCTATCAGAACCAGTAAAGACAGCGTTAGCGAAGTCGAATTTGGCAGTTTAATAAATAAAATAAACAGCCATTTTGAGCACCGCTTAACGGCTAAGCAGCAACGCTTAAATTGGCACAACAGCATAACAAAACAGCCACTTGCATTACCCGCAGAGCTGATAGAAATGACCCTCATTCAGCTCATTTCTAATGCGTTAAAATTTTCAAATACAGGGCAAAGTGTTGATGTAACCTTAGCACTTGAGCAAAAGCTATTAATAATGCAAGTGCGCGACGAAGGCTGTGGTATTAAAGAGCAAGAAAAAACCCAGATATTCAGCGCATTTTACCAAGGCAAGCATAATAAAGATGTTACGCTGCAGGGCAGTGGCTTAGGTTTAACCATAGTAAAAGAGTCGGTTGAGCAATTACAAGGCCAGCTTAGTGTTGAGCATAACCAGCCCCAAGGCTGCTTATTTACAATAAAAATACCTTTAATTAATCAAGGAGTTTAATAGCATGCGTACGCGTTTAATAGCTATTTTATGTGTGCTCAGTAGTACGGTTGTTTTAGCTGGGTGTGAAACAAATAACACACAAACAGCAGCAGTGTCGCAGGAGGTTGAGCCTGCAAAAAATGCGGTGCCAAATCCTAAAAAGCGCCCTAAAAGTGACCCCGTTTACCCCAGCGCAGAACGTGTTGTTGCATGGCATGCTAATCAATGTGGCGGTTTTAAAGTAAAACCAAGCCTACATACTTATTTAGGTGAAAAAGAGCTAAAACGTTTTTTTAAATTCATGTGTGTTAACACCTCAAGTGCACCAGAGGAGGTAATGACACGATTACAAAAACTCGATTTAGCCTACTTTTGGCCTGAGCCAATAAAACAATATTTATGGCTTCAAAAGCAGCATGTTACTCGGCAAATAAATGCCCTAAAAGAGCAACAGGCGTTAAATGACAAAATGCAGCAAACGTTATCGTCTTTAGCCACCATTGAGCAGCAGCTGTTACTACGCGAAGACACTAAGGAGCAGTAATTATGGCAACACACACACCACAAGGTGCAAAAGTATTACTCGTTGATGACGATGCAAGTTTACTTAAATTACTCGCGCTAAGAATCGAGTCTAAAGGGTATGAAGTAACAACCTGTGAAAGCGGCATACTTGCATTACAAATTCTTAAAAACCAAGTGTTTGATGCAGTTATAACAGATCTGCGTATGGACGAAATGGACGGCATGGCCTTACATCGCCAATTACAAAGTCGCTACCCAGCGCTGCCGGTTATAATGATGACAGCGCATGGCTCTATACCCGATGCGGTGGAGGCGACAAAACAAGGTATTTTTGCGTTTATTACAAAACCGGTAGATAAAGACGAGCTGTTTGACAGCCTAGCCAAAGCCATTGAAATACATGGCGTAAACGCAGAAGAATCGCCCCAAAAAAGTAATATAGTAACGCGCAGTGGCGCTATGTTGCACCTCCTTGAGCAAGTAAAATTACTGGGGCCAACCCAAGTAAATGTACTTATTTCTGGCGCCAGCGGTACCGGTAAGGAGCTGCTGGCTCAGGCGATTCATCAACACAGTCATGTAAGTGAAGGGCCTTTTGTGGCTATTAACTGTGGCGCAGTGCCGGGGGAGCTTTTAGAGTCAGAATTATTTGGCCATAAAAAAGGCGCCTTTACAGGGGCGGTGAAAGATCACCAAGGTTTATTCCAGCAAGCTCAAGGCGGCACCTTATTTTTAGATGAAATTGGCGATATGCCGCTTAATTTACAAGTTAAGTTACTGCGTGTACTGCAAGAAAAAACCATACGCCCGGTGGGCTTTCAAGAAGAAATTCCTATTGATGTGCGTATTGTATCGGCCACTCACAAAAATTTACCCGATGCGATTAGCAATCAACAATTTAGGGAAGATTTATACTACCGCCTAAATGTTGTTAATTTAAAATTACCGCCGCTGTGTGAGCGCCGAGAAGACATAAGCCTGCTTGCCCAGCACTTTAGCGCAAGTATTGCTAAACGTATGAACCAAAAAGAAAAGCGCTTTGCAAACGATGCCATGCATGCACTAGTACGTTACGACTGGCCTGGGAATATTCGCCAGTTACAAAATGTTGTAGAGCAAGTGGTCGCATTGAGCGCCAGCGAGGTGATTTCTGCGCACTTAGTGTTAAACGCACTTAACTCAAACCAAGCCAGTGCAGAGCCGCTTTCTCTAAATGATGCCAAAAAAGAGTTTGAGCGCGATTATGTAATAAACACCCTCAAAATGGCCGGCGGTAACGTAGCTGAAGGCGCAAAGCTTGCCAAACGTAATCGTTCGGATTTTTATAAGTTAATAAAAAAACACAATATTGATGTCGATAATTTAGTGTAATTTAAGAGTAAGGTTATTAAATGCAGTTATTTATGGTGTATCTGGGTGGGCGAATTCAAGGCTGCCACATAGAAATGCACGATATTCGCTTTGTCGTAGGGCAAAGCATTGAGCAAACTTATTCAAAGCTAAAAAGCCAATGGGTGGGCGATAAAAACAATGTGCATATGGACAGCTACATGGCAATTAACCATATCGACGGTTATAAAGTAGAAGTCGTTGATACCTACGTTGAGCAAAATAAGCAGCTGTATTTTGTTAATTTAGGCGCTTACAGAAGTGACTCTATGGCAGAGCAACACGACTTTGCATTGTATGTTGCCAGTAGTGCTGCAGAGGCCAAGCAGCGCGCTAAAAGCGATTTGCTTGCAGGCCTTAGCCATATTCATAAAGATGATTTACATGATGTAGATGACTGCTTTGCTATAGACCTGCTCGACAGCCAATTAAATATTAAGCTTACGCCAAGTGGGCATGCTCAACCAATAAAACCAGATTGGTTTGGCTATTATATTCTTTAACAGTAAAATTAAGAGTCTTGCTCGCTTTGCTCATTGGCTTCGCTTTTAGCTGCCATTTTAAATGCCACAATAACTAGGCCAAACATCGCAAAGGGCAGCGCTGCCAACATGTATTCAACCATGTTGCTATCTTGAAAGTTAGCCTGTAGTAAAAAGTGACCCGCCACGCACATTACAATAACCACAAGTAATATAGGCAGTAGCATAAGTTCTTTTTTTGATGAATGATTTTTCATTGAGTATAAGGCTATGGCTTAAAATAAAGCGCTATTGTAATGAGCTTACTTAAGCTTGGCAAACTATGGTGATTTTAATGGTATGATCGACAACAAATAACCACCCAGTGTGATTAGGATAAACAGTGAAACACAACCTTAAGCAAGTTTACCTTGTTGGTGGCGCGGTACGCGACCAGCTACTTAATATAGCATCAAAAGATAACGACTATGTTGTTATAGGCGAAACACCCCAAACTATGGAGTCGCTTGGTTTTGTGCCTATAGGAAGTGATTTTCCGGTTTATTTACACCCAAAAACAAAAGAAGAATACGCCTTGGGCCGCACCGAGCGAAAAAGCGGTAAAGGCTATACCGGCTTTGTGGTAGATGCCAGCCCTAATGTCACCCTTGAAGAAGATTTAGCACGGCGCGATTTAACCATAAACTCAATGGCACTTGATGAAAACGGCACCGTTATTGACCCTTTCAATGGCCAAAGCGATTTACACAATAAAATACTGCGCCACACCACAGAAGCCTTTGTAGAGGACCCGGTAAGGGTATTACGCATAGCGCGTTTTTTAGCACGCTACGGAAGCGAATGGCGTATTCACCCAAGTACTTATGCATTAATGCGCGAGCTTAAAAACAAAGGTGAGCTTAATCATTTAGTGCCCGAGCGCGTATGGCTCGAAACCGAAAAAGCGCTGGGTGAAAAACACCCTGAACTGTATTTTCAAGCATTACATGGCTTAGGTATTTTCCCTGAAATAGAGAGTATGCAAGGGGTGCCGCAACCTGCAAACCACCACCCCGAAGGTGATGTGTTTGTTCATACTATGTTGGTACTTAGGCGCGCTGCCGATTTAAACTTTAATTTAGAAACACGGTTTGCGGCACTCACTCATGATTTTGGTAAGGCCTTGAGCTTTAAAAAACGCGGTAATTTACGCGGTCATGAACGCGAAGGGGTAGCCGTAGTAGAAAAGTTTTGTGAGCGTTTAAAAGTGCCTAATCGTTTTCGCGATATTGGCGTACTCACCAGTGATAATCACACCTTATGCCATACGCTTGAGCAATTAAGACCACAAACGATTCATAAATTAATTGTTACTAATTTAAATGCTTTAGTGCACCCAGAGCGATTTATTGCGTTTACCCAAGCATGCCAATGTGATGCGCAAGGGCGCGGAGAAACGCTCGTAAATAAGCCCTATCCGCAAGGGGCTAAGCTGCGTGCAATTTTTAATGAATTACAAAAAATGGATAAAAAGCAGGTAGTGCAAACTGCACTTAAAAATGGCAAAAAAGGCCCAGAAATAGGCGAAGAGGTAAAACTGGCAGAAATAAACTGCATTAAAGCGTTTTTACAAAACGAGCAAGCAACGCAATAGGCAATACCCTAGCTGAGATATTCAGACACGCCTTCGTTTTTAACTTGTTCTGGCTGTCGTAAGTTTTTATATGTAGAGGTGGCAGGCTCTGAAGGCAAGCTAGGTGCTTGCTCTTGGGGCCTGTATAGATCAAAAATAAATTCGATCTCTTCACGCTCAAGTGGGTTGTTCATGATCTATTCTCCTTAATTAGCGTTCAGGGTATGGCCGTTTGACTGAATTAAAAGTGAATAGTTACATTTTAAGTTGTAGTAAATTGTAATCGATGTGCAAAAAATAAGGGCGACTAAGTAGGGCGCCACTTTATGCACAGCTTAGCTTTGTAAAGGCAGGGTTACTTTAAACACCACGCCATTACCGCGCTCGTTGTTTTGTGCAGTGACACTGCCTTTATGGTAATCACACACCAGCCTTACAATATAAAGTCCCAAGCCTAAGTGCGGTTGTTGCTGCATTTGCTGGCTACGCACCGACACCATAGAATCAAAAATATGCTCAGTTAGCCCTTCAGGCAGGGCGGGGCCTGTATTACTCACTGTTAATATTGCTTTATTTTCGCTCTGCTTAAGACCTACATTAATAGCTGTATTTGCTTCACTAAATTCCAGCGCATTATTAATAAGCTTATCAAGTAGCTGAGCTATAAATTCGGGAGCACCTTGCATAGGTAAAGGGCTTTGGCATACATCAAGCTCAAATAACTGCTCAGGGTAAGTGAGCTGGTAGCCTTGCATACAGCCATTAATTACTTTTTGTAAATCAAACGGCTCGCTCTCGTTGCTTTGAATGCTTTGTTCAAGGCGCGTGGCTTCGCTCATGGTGGTTATTATTTTACCTAAGCGCTCAACCCCTTCACTTGCTCGCTCTAGGTATTTTTGGCTAAGCTCATTTTGCTCCAAGCTTTGTAGGTTTTCTAAAGAAGAGCGAACCACAGCCACCGGTGTACGTAGCTCATGAGATAACCGCGATGACATATTTTCTAAATAATTCGTGTACCCGCCTAAGCGGCCAACAATATTGGCAAAACTTCGTGAAAGGTCGCCAATTTCATCGTTTGAGTCGCTGTAATTAATACTGCCGGTAATGCGCCCTTGGGCATCAATGGCTTGCTCTGCGGTGTCGCGCAGTCGCCTAATGCGGCTCGAAATACGCGAGGCAAAAAAGAACAACGTAACGGTGCCAATTAGCATCACCGCTAAAATAACGTTAAAAAGCTTTTCCAGCGATTTATTACGCAGGGTGCGAACACCGTTAGTGGTTTCCTCGGCGATTACTGCGCCAATCACTTTATCTTCTATCCAAATAGGGTAAGCCGNCGGGGGTTAACCGCCAAGACGACGCTGGTTGCCCCTTTAGTGCCTTAGCTAAATGCGTGCCCTGCATTGAGGCAACATCGTGCAGGGTATCTAAAAATTCGTTTTCGGGGCGAGTTAAAATTTTATAATAAAGTGGGTGCAAATACGTTTGCTCAAAGCGTTGCCAGGCATTTTTAGGCGGCTGGTTTTTAAGACCGTCGGCCCATACGCCATCGGCATTTTGAATTGTGCCCGACTGCGCTAATACGCGATGATGATTATCAACCACCCAAATACGGCTACCACTGTGACCCATACCTTTTAAAATTCGGTTAATTTCTGGTGAGGGCACCAATACTGAGCCTAAATCGCTTGGGTTATTTAAATTAGAGGTCGACATTGTTTTAAAATCGAGCGGCGCTTTTTTTGTGTCAATATCGACCACGGCAAAGCCTAGCTTGTTACCAAGCATATTTATAGGAAAGCGCAGCTCTACGTTATATCCCGATTCAGTGCGTATAAAATAGCCCTGAATTTTTGTAAACGGTGTTTTGGTATTAGCATCAAACGCATTTACCCAGCCATCTTGGCGTGGGGCAATAATGTACGTATTAAAATCTCCGTCTGGGCTTTTTAGGCCAATTATTAAATGGTCGTTATTAGTAATGCTTAAACTATTTTTAGCACGATATACAAGGTGATCGTCAGTTACTTTAAACACGGCATATAAATAGTTATCAAACTTGCCAACCATATGATCAAACGATAAATCCTCAGCTTTATGTTCCTTGTCTGCTTTTTGTAAATAGCGTTTATCGTAATGCCAAAAGAGTGGTTGATAGCTTTGCCAGTCGCTCAGTTTGCCATCGAGTTGAATGGCGTTTTTAAGATTGTACGCATATAAGTCGCGCCCTTTTACTACCTGGTCTAAAAAGTTGGTTTGCTCATCAAAAAGGGCTGGGCGTTCATGCAGGGCGGTGGCGAGCGCCCGTGTGGTGCCTACGAGGGTTTTTTCTTGGCCTTGGCGTAAAAATTTTTCCATTTCCCACACGTACTCGTAGCCAAGCCAAGGCAGTAAAAACAAAAAACACGACAGTAATATAAATTTACTGCGCAGGCCAAATCGTAACATTAGCGTTGTTCCCACCTGTAGCCCATGCCGTACACCGTATCTATGCAGTCAAAGTTGTTATCAAGGGCGATAAACTTTTTACGAATGCGTTTTACATGCGAGGTGATAGTGCTGTCGTCTACGTAAATTTTTGCATCGCTCATTAAATCGTTACGGCTTTTTACATGGCCTGGGCGCTGCGCAAGTGAGTGCAACATCCAAAATTCGGTCACGGTTAAATCAACCAATTGCTGCTGCCAAAATACTTGCATGCGCTGGGTGTCGAGCGTTAACTGGCCGCGTGTAATTAATGCATTGGCATCGGCGGGTTGCTCAAGCGCTTCCATGCGTCTAAATAGCGCGCCTATTCTGGCAGCCAAGTGGGCTAAGCTAATATCTTTTGTTAGGTAGTCATCGGCGCCCATACGCAGGCCACACACGGTATCTATTTCACTATCGCGGGCGGTTAAAAAAATAATAGGCAGTGTTTTAGAAAGCGTACGCAAGGTTTGGCAAAGCAAAAAACCGCCGTCTATTTCGTGGCCTAAACCAATATCAACAATGGCTAAATCGGGTAGGGCGTCTTTAAATGCAATCTCTGCGCTGACGCGGTTAGCAAAACCACTTACCTGATAACCTTGGGCGCTAAGCATTTCAATATAGTTTTCGCGGATGGCGGTTTCATCTTCAATGATGGCTATTTTTTTCATTCTACTCACCCTTATTTATTTTAAAACGCACTATATCGAAGTTTTTCAGTTATGTACGCTTAAAAAGGCAATTGCCATTTTTTTGCCACAATTGCTCAGCGGTTTGCCATTTTTGCTCCCCTTTGTTGCCACTTGCAGCTGTTTTAATACAACCATCAAAACAAAACATCACAAATTAAAACAAGTTTAAGGATTACATTATGAAGAAGACATTAATCGCATTAACGCTAGTAGCCACAGTGTGTACACCTGCATTTGCAGCAGCCGCTAACACCCCTTCTAAAGAAGCACATAAAGAAACCGCCATCGGCTTAGGTACTGGCGCCATTATTGGTGGTGTCGTTGGTGGGCCAATTGGTGCTTTTATTGGCGCATTTGCCGGGGGCTTAATTGGTGATTCAAAAGTAGCTGATGACAAAATTGCCCAGCAGCAGAGAGCAATAACAGTGATGCAGCAAAAAACCAGCGACTACCAACAGGTACTTAATCAAAACAATAGGCTAGAGCAGCAGTTAGATGTACTGACTAATCAAAATGAGCAGTTAACACAATCGCAAATAAATAACTTACTTGCCATGACAGTACAATTTAAAACCGGCTCAAGTGCTATTGCCCCGCACTTTGCTACGCAGTTAGACCAGCTTGTGGTGCTGTTAAAAAATCAGCCGCAACTAGCATTAGATTTAAGTGGCTTTGCCGATCAGCGCGGTGATGAGCAAGCGAATCTTTTATTGTCTAAAAAACGTGTAAACGCAGTGCAAAGTTACCTTATAAAGCACGGTATTAGCCATACACGTTTAAGTGCGCACGCTTTTGGCGAGCAACAAACATTAGCGCGCAGCAATACCGTAGAAGATAACTTTTTTGATCGACGCGTAACACTTACTACCCGCTCAATAAACCCAGTAAATGGCCAAACGGCAAGTAACTAAAGCCACTTTTATTTGAGTAAAGTTAAGCGTTCGATGGAGTGATTTTATGTTGAGTAACCCAACCAAAATGCTTACTAAAGTAAGCATTTTTATTTTCTTAGTGGCTGTGCTTCTACTTAGTTTTAATAGCCGTGCACAGTCGCCCAAGCTTGAACTTTTTGACAGCAGCGGCGCATCTGTCGCGCCGGCAATTATATTAAAAAGCGATGCTAACATGACCCTAACCGGGCTGATAAATCACGTGGTTGTTAAGCAAACTTATCAAAACGATAATCCGTTTGCGGTAAATGCGCGTTATGTGTTTCCGCTACCTGATGAAAGCGCCGTACATGCGATGACGATGCACATAGGTGAGCGAGTCATAAAAGGCCAAATAGATAAAAAAGTAGAGGCCGAAAAAAAGTATCAGGCAGCTAAAAATGCAGGCAAGCAAGCCGCACTTGTACGCCAGCAGCGCGTTAATATGTTTATTACTAACGTGGAAAATATAGGCCCTGGCGAGCAAATTGTGATAGAGCTTGAATACCAAGAGATCATTGATTACAGCAATGGCACTTTTGCTATTCGCTTCCCAAGTACTATTACGCCGCGCTATCACACAATAAGCGCAAATATTGAAGCTGAGCAAACTAGCCTAACCCATGCTCCTCAGGGGTGGTTAAGCCCTGTGTATAGCAAAACGCAGCACAGTGAGGCGCCAAACAGCCAATTTAGTTTAAATATTGATATAGATGTAGGCTTAGAGCTTGTAGATATAACGTCTAAATTTCATCGTGTAGAAGTACAAAACCCGGCCTTTGGGCAATATACGGTTGCTTTAAATGAGCAAACGGGGGCCAATCGCGACTTTGTACTTGAGTTTAAACCGCTGCAAAAAGAAAGCGCACAAGCAGCATTTTTTACCCAGCAGTTTGAAAACGGCGACCGGTACGGGCTTGCTATGCTAATGCCGCCAGCAGATCACTTTACACAAACGCAGCGCCTACCTCGCGAAATGGTGTTTGTTGTAGATACCTCTGGCTCTATGCACGGGCAATCTATGGAGCAAGCTAAAAAGGCCCTGTTTTATGCGCTGTCTTTGCTTGATAGCGACGACAGTTTTAACATTATTGGCTTTGATAACGTGGTTACCCCCATGAGCGATAAACCCCTTATTGCTAGTGACTTTAACTTACGCCGCGCTGAGCGCTTTATTTATAGCCTAGAGGCCGACGGTGGTACCGAAATACAAGGTGCACTTGATGCGGTACTTGATGGCAGCAGTTTTGAAGACTTTGTACGCCAAGTGGTGTTTTTAACGGATGGCAGTGTAAGTAACGAAGATGCCTTATTTAAAAATATTCAGCGTAAATTGGGTGATAGCCGTTTATTTACTGTAGGCATTGGCAGTGCCCCCAATAGCTTTTTTATGCGCCGCGCAGCAGATATAGGTAAAGGGTCATTTACGTTTATTGGCAGCACAAATGAGGTGCAGCCTAAAATGAAGCAATTATTTGATAAGCTTGCTCATCCCGCTATCACTAATTTAGCACTGCGCGATGAAAGCACTCACAGTTTAGATTTTTGGCCATCACCTTTGCCTGATTTATATTTTGGCGAGCCAATAATGGTGGCTATAAAACTAAATGATACAAATCAAATTACGCTTAGTGGGCAAACCGCTCAAGGCCCTTTAAATATAAAACTAAGCGCACAAAATAGCGCCAGCGCAAAAGGGATTGATAAGCTGTGGGCGCGCCAAAAAATTAAATCGTTGCTTTTGTATAATGACCGACAGTCAGTTAAAAATGAGGTGCAGGGGCTTGCACTCACACATCAACTACTGAGCCCGTTTACTGCTTTTATAGCTATTGAACACACTCAAATTAACGAGCCTGCAAAGCAAACGGCACTGGCTAAGAACGCAGCGCCGCAAGGACTGGCTATGCGTTTACCACAAACTGATGGGCAAAGCCGACTGTACATATTGCTGGGCTGCATTTTATTACTTGGCTATGGCGCGGTTAAAATAAACCGAGGGCTTAAATGAATAAGTGGCTAAGTGCGGGCTTATTAATCGCTGGGCTGGGGCTGTTTTCTCATGGTGCTTATATGCAAGCTAAGGCATGGCTTGCCCAAGTATTAATAGAGCAGGCCTGGCAAGAGGCGCTTATTACGCCACACGCTCGTGTTAAACCGTGGTTTTACGCCGACAGCTTTGTAACCGCGCAGCTTAACTGGCCTGTGCATAATAAAGTGCTTAGCGTTTTAGCTGGGGCAAGTGGTCGTAATTTAGCATTTGCACCAAGCCACTTTTTGCCAGGGGCAAAGCTTGGAGATAAACATGGCGGTGCGTTAATAGCGGGTCACAACGATACCCACTTTGCATTTTTAAAACACACTAAAGTGGGTGAAACGTTTACGCTGCAGCTGCAAAGCGGCGTAATACAGCATTATAAAGTGAAGGGGATTGAGGTTATTCATCAATCCCAGCAGGCGTTTTTACAAACCCCAGGCCTTTATTTATTAACCTGTTACCCTTTTGACTCGCTGGCATCGGGTACTGATTTAAGATGGCTTGTATCGGCTGAGTTGATAGGGTCATCGCCAGCGTCATTAAGCGGTATGTCTACCACCAGCTCTTGATGTCGTTGGCTTATCATCACCCCTGCAAAAACAACAAATATACTCACCCATTGCCAAAAATCGAGTACTTCACCCAAAATAATGGCCGATAAAATAAGCGTAAAAATAGGAATTAAATTTGAATAAGCCGCAGCCGTTAATACCGACACTTTGCCAATTGCATAGTTATACATACCATAGCCACCTAAGGTGACAAACGAGCCTAAATACAAAATGCTCATAAGGGCGGTTAGGTCATGCTGGTTTTCGCTTGGCAAGTCGATAAAAAATAAAAACGGTGCAAAAAACACACTGCCGCTTATGCCTTGTAAAGCAATTAGCGTTAACGGCGAGTAGCGATTGGCTAAGTGCTTAATGCTAATGGTGTAAAACGCCGCGCATACCATGGCCATAAGTTCTAAAAAGTTACCCAATAATGGATTAGGGGCCTGATCGGTATTTGGTGAAAGCAAAGTAAGTAAAATACTGCCGCCAATACACAGGGTAAACCCAATCACAATGGCTTTACTTATATACTCTTTAAGCATAAAAAACGCCATCAACGCCACAATAATAGGCAAACACGAAACAATAACTCCCGCCTGAGAGGCCGAGGTGTATTCCATTGCGTGGCCTTCAAATAAAAAGTACAAGCATGGCTCTGCGAGCGACATACCTAATAAGTACTTCCAATCGCCTTTTAAATACTCAAACCTAATTACATAACGCCATAAACAAAGCGATAAAACTAAGGTGGTTAGCATGCGTAAAAATATAACTAGTGCAGGGTCGTAAACGGCAATAGCATATTTAAGTGCAATAAAGGAGCTACCCCATAAAAAGGTGGCAATAATTAGGCATAAACTGGCTGGCATAAATGAAATTTTATCAAATTAAATTAACGCCGATCCTAGCATGAATAATTTTAACTTGTTCAAAAATACCGAGCTGGTATAAGTTTATTTATCTTTCATTTTAATAGTAAATAATAATGCGTAGGGAACAGGTAATTGTTGTTAAGCTTGGTACAAGTGTACTAACCGGCGGCACCGATAAGTTAGATAAAGCCCATATGGTTGAGCTGGTTCGCCAATGTAGCGAACTTAAAAAGCAAGGCCACCAAGTTATATTAGTATCAAGTGGCGCGGTTGCTGCGGGTCGCGAACAACTTATTAAACCCTGTGGCCGCGGCCTAATAGATAAACAAATGTTGGCAGCCGTAGGGCAAGGTCAGCTTATACATATTTGGCAAAGCTTATTTGCCTTGTATGGCATAAACGTAGGGCAAATGCTGCTTACCCGTGCCGACGTAGATGACCGCGAACGCTATTTAAATGCGCGCGACACCTTAAATGCGTTATTAAGCCACGATGTGGTGCCTATTATTAATGAAAACGACGCGGTAGCAACCGCTGAAATAAAAGTAGGCGATAACGATAATTTATCGGCGCTGGTGGCTATTTTAGCTAATGCCAACAAGCTATTACTGCTTACCGATCAAGAAGGTTTATTTACCAGCGATCCGCGCACAAATACCGACGCAAAACTGATTGACGAAGTCACTCATATAAACGATGAGTTACGCCAACTGGCTGGTGGTAGCGGTACAAGTTTAGGCACCGGTGGTATGGCCACAAAACTACAAGCCGCCGACGTAGCAAGGCGCGCAGGGGTAGAGGTTATTATTGCAAAAGGCGCTGGCAACAACGTTATTTTAAAATGCATGAGTGAGCAATTACCCGGTACGCGGTTTTTAAAACTTACTGCGCCAAAAGATGGCCGTAAAAAATGGCTAATGGCTGGGCCTAAAAGTACCGGCCAAATTATGATTGATAAAGGGGCTATTTCGGCGCTACAAAACAAAGGGGCAAGCCTGCTGGCAAAAGGCATAACCAATGCGTTTGGCCGTTTTGAGCGGGGCGACTTAATAGATTTAATAGACGCCAATAACCAAGTTATTGCACGAGGGTTAACACGTTTTAACCAAGTTGAAGTAAATAAAATTAAAGGTGCTCATTCAGAGCAAATAGGCGAGCTACTCGACTTTGATAGTGGCGCTGTGGTGCTACACAGAGACGACTTAGTTTTGCTTTAGCTTTTTAAATAGCGCGTGTTGCGGCCGTATATTCGGTATTTAAGCAAGGCAGAGCCTATGTTGTGTTTAGAATAACTGGTTGTACAAAAACATAAATACAAAGCATAAATGCAAAGCATAGGCTGTTTGAGGCTCTGCTGTATGTAAGTTATTAAATAACAGCGCAGTAGTTATTGAGCTCACTAAGTTACTAAGCTCGCGCTACGATTTAATAGCGCTTAGCTAAAACAAACTTTAATCCACATAGCTCAATGCGACCTAATTAAAAAGTATTGGTTAATTAATTAGCAAAGTTGATGATTTTGTCTAAACTGATTGAAGTTAAAACAGTTTAGGCAAACTAATGAAGGCAAACAATTGCGGGCACGAATGGATAATCAGTCTAACTCAGCAAGAAGAAGAAAGTGATTTAGATGCATCATTAGTGCAGATTATTGGCGACCTACTCGAAGTTGAAAATTTTGCTATTTATATTAATAAGCACTTTAGTGCGCAATTACCGCCTACGCTAATAAACACCCACACCCACACCCGCCTTGAAGTATTAGAGTCTAACGAAGCCTTAGCGCTGCTTAATAAAGTAACCCAAAACAAAATAAGAGTAAGCCGTGCCTTAGGTGTAGTAACTACGTATGTGCCGGTGTATTACTTTGGTAAAGTAATTGGCATATTACTAATAGAAACCACTAAAGAGTTAGCGCAAACCACCACAATGCTCGCCGTGCATATTTTAAATATTTATGCCAACCAGCTAGGGCTATTACATAAATCGCGGTTAGACCCTTTAACCGAGCTTTTAAATAGACAAACCTTTGATAAAAAAGTGATCGAAATTGTCTCAGGCAAAGGCTTTTTATTGCCCCGTGATGATACCAACGAAAAGCGACGATGGTATTTAGCCATTGCAGATATCGATCACTTTAAACGCGTAAACGACAGCTACGGCCATGTAATAGGCGATGAAGTTATTTTACTTGTGGCGCGGTTGTTAAAAAATAACTTTAGGCTAGAAGACTACGTATTTAGGTATGGTGGCGAAGAGTTTGCGGTGTTATTTCAAACCAAAACCGAGGCACAAGCACATATAGCACTTAACCGTTTACGCTCAAATATTGCTGAGTATCCTTTTCCGCAAATTGGGCAGCTTACTATAAGTATTGGCTTTTTAGAGCTGGCAAGTATTGATACTGTATCTAGTATCGTAAACCAAGCCGATATGGCGCTGTATCATTCTAAAAATAGCGGCCGTAATAAAGTGACCGCTTATAGCGAGCTTGAGGTAAATGAAGAAGTGACCACCGATAATAGTATTGAGCTTTTTTGATTGTAAATTTGTGCTAAAATCTGGCTCCTTAAATTGTTGTAGGCAGGCACAAAACATGAAATTCGTTCGTTGGTTTTTAGGTTGTATAATTTTATTCTTTAATTTTGTATTTACTCCTCGCAGTAAAAAGCGTGCAAGCGATGTGCAAGCGCAGCTTGATCAGCAAACCTCACAATTTAAACTTTATCAATTTAAAGCATGCCCGTTTTGCGTAAAAGTACGCCGTGCAATTAAGCGCGAAGGCTTAAAAATAGAAACGCGTGATGCAAAAAACAATCAACAATTTCGTCAAGAGCTGTTAGAGCAAGGCGGCAAAATTAAAGTGCCATGCCTTCGTATAGAAAAAAATGGCCAAGTAGAGTGGCTATACGAATCTAACGATATTATTGCTTACTTAAACAAAGTAGCGGCTTAAACGACCCCCTTAATTTTTATCTCACTTATTAAAAGAGACATTATCATGACAATCCGTACTCGTGTTGCCCCATCTCCAACAGGTGACCCGCATCTTGGCACCGCTTATATTGCTTTATTTAACTACTGTTTTGCTAAACAACAAGGTGGCGAGTTTGTGCTGCGTATTGAAGATACAGACCAAGTTCGTAGCACGCCAGAGTCAGAACAAGCGATTATGGATAGCTTACGTTGGTTAGGTCTTGAGTGGGATCATGGCCCTGACGTAGGTGGTGAATTTGGCCCTTACCGTCAATCAGAGCGTAGCGATTTATACAAAAAATACGCATACCAATTAGTTGAGCAAGGTAAAGCATTTTACTGTTTTGCAACCAGCGAAGAGCTTGACCAAATGCGTGAAGAGCAAATGGCAGAAGGTCTGCGCCCTAAATACGACGGCCGTGGCTTAAACCTCACCGAAGATGAAATTAAAGCAAACCTAGCCGCAGGCAAGCCTTACGTTATACGTATGAAAATACCAAGCGAAGGCACTTTTAAATTTAACGACTACCTACGCGACGAAATTGAGATCCCGTGGGAAAACGTAGACATGCAAGTGCTATTAAAAGCCGATGGATTCCCTACGTACTTTTTAGCAAACGTAGTGGATGACCACCACATGCAAATAAGCCATATTTTCCGTGGCGAAGAGTGGATTAACTCAGCACCTAAACTATTAAAACTTTACGAAGATTTAGGTTGGGAAGCACCTGTGCTAGGGCATTTACCACTACTGCGTAATCCAGATAAATCAAAGCTTTCTAAGCGTAAAAACCCAACTTCTATTAATTACTATAAAGAAATGGGTTACCTACCAGAGGCCGTGCTTAACTACTTAGGCCGTATGGGTTGGTCAATGCCAGATGAGCGTGAAAAATTCACTCTTAACGAGATGATTGAACACTTCGATATGAAGCGTGTATCACTTGGTGGCCCAGTATTTGATGTTGATAAGCTAAGCTGGTTAAACGGCATGTGGATCCGCGAAAACCTAACAGACGAAGAGCTTGTGCAGCGCTTTGTTGATTGGAAGTTTAATGGCGAAATGCTAGCTAAAGTATTACCAGAAGCTAAAATGCGTATTAATACACTTTCGGACATGGTTGATTTAGCAGGGCATTTTGTAGGCGGTATTCCAACTTACGACCCAGCACTGTTAACGGCGGGCAAAGCTGACGAAAACGTAATACGCCAAGCGCTACAGTTTTTTGTATGGCAGCTTGAAGGTTTACGTAGTTTTGATAAGCCAGCTATTTTTGCCATTGCAAAAGAAGTTGCTACATTCCACGAGCTTAAAATTAAAGACTTTTTAGAGCCAATATTTGTAGCAATCACGGGCAAAACGTCTTCAACGTCAGTACTTGATGCAATGGTAATTTTAGGCTCAGACTTATCACGTGCGCGTTTACGTGTAGCGCTTGCTCATTTAGGCATTTCTAAAAAGCAGGCTAAAAATATTGAGCGTGCGTACCGCACATACCCAAGTGCATAATCTTTAGTCGTACTTTATAAAAAGCCGAGCTTATTAATTAAGCTCGGCTTTTTTGTTTCAGGCCGTTTGGCTATATGTCATCGCGTTTTGATATTGTTTAGCGCAAGCCGTGGCGCTTTAGCAAATGCTACAATGCTGCATGTAAATTAAAAGGAGGCAGTATGATTGCACCTGTAAAAAATAAAGCTTTATTTAGCAGTAATGCCTTTTCAATAAACCTAGTTACTTACCCTACACATCACAGTGTGATGAACCATATAGATCCAGTACAGCAAGGGCGCTACTACAAACTTAATTTTGTACTAGTAAAACCTAAAGCTGGTGGGGTTTTTAAATGCTCAAAATGCATTATTAATTGGTTTAACCGCGTGTATTTATTTAGACCCGACAAATACGAGCATAGCGTATCTAAAATTGAGTCGGGAAAGCGCGTACTACTTAGCTTTGCGCTTAATATATAATTTATTAATAGTCGTAGGCCTGTCCGCTGCATAAAACAGACAGGTCACAATACGATACAGAGATTTCGCTACAAGAATTTATAGTAAAGGCATTACCGCCTCTGCGCATTGCATCTGCTTTAAGTAAATCTATAGCATTTGATTTTAAGCGATTGTAGCTTATATTATTGTCGCCTCTACCGTCGCCATTGCAGCTTTCGCCTTCAATTCGCCCTAAAAGTGTGGCGCCACTTTCGTGTGCTTCTTGGTCGCTATAAAACTGTTGTAAATCTCGTTTTTTAACGTACGTACCAATTTCCTCAGATAAAACATCGTTATCTATATCGGTATGAAAAGTTACGCTAGAACATCCAGCCAAAGTAGTGAGTACGCTTATTACTGCAAAAACACGTAACATAATAATTAGTCCCTTATTTAGTTTAGTACCTAAATTACTAACTAAAACAGGTGTGTGCAACATTTACTCTTAAGTTAATTGTATGAATTTGTAAGTGATTCGACCTCTCTTTAAATTTTTTCTGGTAGTATGGGCAGGTTATAAGCAGTTTAAGCAGTGAACAATCTATGTTAAGTCCTTACTTTCAGCAGCATGCTGATTATGTTTCTATCTCTCGTGAGCAAGGGTGTCGTTTCGCAAAGTGCGTTGCAGATGATTACAACCCACTTCATGACAAAGATGCCAAAAAGTTTTGCGCGCCAGGAGACTTACTTTTTTCTTTAGTGTTAGACCGCTACGGTATAAGTGAGCGAATGGAATTTACCTTTGCCGGTATGGTTGACGAAAACACCAAACTTAATTTCCCAGAAGGGGATGACGAGTTTGATGTAACCAACGGCGACAAAGTAATTTTAAAGGTAAAACGCGAAGGTAAAACCAGCAAATGCCCAACACTTACAAACAGCTTAATAAAAAACTATGTTGAGTTTTCTGGTGCTGCATTTCCGCACGTAATTATTCCGCTAATGGGTAAGCAAGATGTAATGATTAACCCAGCGCGCCCTATGGTTATTTACGAGTCGATGATCATTAACCTTGATAACATTAATATTCAAACGCCAACGCTTGAGTTTGCTGAGCCAAGTTTTGAGTACACGGGTAAGCGCGGCAAAATTACCTTGCGCTTTAATTTACTAGAAAACGGCGAAAAAGTGGGTTTTGGTGAAAAGCACATGGTGGTGTCGGGTATTCGTGAATACTGCCAAGCAACGGTTGATGACTTAATCGCGTTTTATAATGAGCGCAAAGCCACCTTAAAACCGGTTTAACGTCATTAAATTATAATACCAATTCGCAATAATACTTAATCATTTTTAGGGACTAAAAGTGTTGCTATCTGTGTTAAAAATTCTCATTTAGAACAACTAAATAGCGAATTTTTTGCTTAGCTATCAACACGTTTATCTGTCCTCAAAATAGATCACTTAATTAAGCGGATTGGTATAAAAAAGGCGCTAAATGCATTGTTATTTAGCGCCTTTTTTATTAATTAGCGAATGCAGCTAGGCTGAATACTTTTATGAGCTGGTTAATTTACGCAGTACCGTAATATGCGTACAATAGCGCTCTTTGTTATTTTAAAGCTAAGCTTATGTCTGCCACATCGTTCTCATCTCTTAAACTCGATTCGTTATTACTAACCGCAATTGAGCAAAATAATTACACCACGCCTACTGCAATTCAGGTTAAAACTATTCCGCACATATTAGCGGGCAGCGATGTAATGGGCAGCGCGCAAACAGGCACCGGTAAAACAGCCGCCTTTGTATTACCACTACTACATAAGCTTTTAAATACACCAAAAAAAGATGAGCCAGGCATAGCTCGAGTGGTTATTTTAACGCCCACGCGTGAGCTTGCTCAGCAAGTGTTTGCAAGCTTTGAAAAATACGCTCAAGGCACAAATATTCAAGGCGCTTTAGCGTATGGCGGTGCAAGTATTGGCCCGCAAATTAAAGCGCTTAAAACGGCGCAAGTGATAGTCGCAACGCCTGGGCGTTTACTTGATCATATCGTTAAAGGCAGTGTGGTGCTTTCAAGTGTTGATTCGTTAGTATTTGATGAAGCCGACCGCATGCTGGATATGGGCTTTATTGATGAAATAAAACGTATTTTGCGCCACATTCCAGGCGATCGCCAAACCTTATTGTTCTCAGCCACATTCGATGACAGCGTGTTTGAGCTGAGTAAAAAGCTACTTAAAAACCCTGAGCTAATTGAGGTTGATAAACGTAACTCAGCCGCGGTTGAAGTAGAGCAAGTTATTTACGCAGTTGATGAAGAGCGAAAGCGTGAGCTTGTATCACACATGATTGGCATGAAAAATTGGCGCCAAGTACTTATATTTACACGCACAAAACAAATGGCCGATAAACTTGCCAAAGAAATGTGTAAAGACGGCTTAAAAACTGAGTCTATCCATGGCGATAAATCTCAAGGTGCACGCGACCGTGCATTACAAAACTTTAAAGAAGGCACAACGCGGGTTTTAGTTGCTACCGATGTAGCTGCCCGCGGTTTAGATATTCCAGCGCTTAAATACGTAATAAACTTTGAGCTACCTTACATAGCAGAAGATTACGTACACCGAATTGGCCGTACGGGACGCGCTGGCGAGCAAGGCCTTGCCATGTCGCTGGTAAGTATTGACGAGCAGTGGTTACTGGAAGAAATTGAAGTGCTACTGGATACCCGCTTAGCACCACAATGGCTAGAAGGTTACGAGCCTGATTTAAACAAGCCCCCTAAAGATAACCGTAAAAACACCAACAAAGCGCGTAAAGATCGCGATAAAAAGCGCATTACCGGGCAAAGAGCACCAAGTAAACGCCGCAGAAAGTAGCTTTAAACATATTTATTTGGCTATACTAAGGCCACTAAATAGCTGAGGTATAGTTATGTTTGAAACAGATCAATGGGCGTTTTCTGGTGTCGATGGCCAAATATCATTACATAAATGGCAAAAGACCATTGATCTTATTACGGGGCTTTTTTCGGCCCCCTCTGGTTATATAGTGCAAGCTACTAGTAAAGGTTATCGTGTAGTTATTAGAGCTAATGAAGGTGGCTCACACTTTGAAACCAACCCTATACTCCCTCCCGAAACTCCCTTATTTTGTAAATATGTAGCCGAAAACAACAACACTTTGTATGTTAGCGATACCCGCAGCGATACGCAGTGGAATACCATGCCCGAGGTTATTGAAGATGGCGTTGAATCCTACCTTGGCTTGCCAATTCACTGGCCTGAAGGTGAAGTATTTGGCACCTTGTGTTTAAAAGATTCAAAAAAAACCAGCTACACCGATGAATATTTTGAGCTAATAGAGCAGCTTCGTGATTTAATTGAAGACGATTTAGCGCTTATTTATAGCTTTGAGCAAATGCGCGAAATAGCCATGCTTGACCCGCTTACCAATATTTATAATCGCCGTGCACTTAGCTTACTTGCCCAACACAAACTTAATTTAGCGCTGCGTTTAGGTTTTGATGTGTGTTGCTTGTTTATTGATATAAACGACTTTAAAAAACTAAACGACACTTATGGCCATGAAATAGGCGATCAAGCGTTAATCCTCTTAGCAAATACCTTAAAAACACATTTAAGAGAGGCTGATATAGTAGGGCGTTTAGGCGGCGATGAATTTGTAGCTGTGATGCAAATTAGTGATAGAAGTAAGCTTAGCCATATTATTGATAAAATAAAAATTGAGTATAAAAACGCACTATTAGAAAACAACGTGTGCGCGCTGACACTTAGCATAGGCGAAAGTTTTACTAATAAACAAAAGCAACCTTTTGATACGTTATTAAATTTGGCCGATCACCAAATGTATAAAAATAAACAAGCGTACAAATTGGCTAAAAAAGCATAATAATAAAAGTAATACACTTAAACATAGAAACAAAAAAGCAAGCCATTAGGCTTGCTATAAAGGGTGTGAATTAGGCGTTAAGCGATTTGTTTTTCGGCTAGGTTTAATTCCATAGTGGCTTTTAATAAACGGTATAAGTTTATTGATGCGTCAATTTCTTCTTTACGGTTTGTTAAGCTTTCAATATTTAAGCCCAGTGGCACATCTAGGTGCGCACAACTTTTGAGTATTAGGTCGAGATTTTCTCGGCAAATACGTACAGATTCACTTAAGGTATTGTCTGCATCAAGCATTCGCCATTTAGTGGCCTCTGGCACTGAGATACCCAACCATTGCATAAACTCTAAGGTTTTATCGCCACCGCATGGAGTAAACGTTAAAATAATCCGTTTTGGTGTAATACCTTGTGCTTTACAGGTACGCGCGTAACTTGTGATTAGCTCTATAGTTGCTTGCGCGTCGTAAACCGCTTGCGATATAAAAAACTGACAACCTTGTGCTGTTTTTTCTATAAGGCGCTCGTGCTCATTTCGCTTACTTGAATGTCGCTCAGCAATGGTAACGCCCCCTAAAAAGAAGTCATCACTTTGCTCTGCAAGCGTTTTATAGGCATCGGGCAAGCTTAGTTTTATATCACCTACTGATGAGGGGCTACCCACTAAAACGACATTTTTTAAATCGTAGTCGTTTTTAGTTTCATCCAACCAGCCTTTAAACTCCTCTACACCACGTTGTGCCACACTTTTGTAAGTAATGACATCTGGAGCAGATAAATTACGTAGTAAGTGGCTGTATTCACGTGGGTCTACAGTTTGTTTAAACGGAAATGGGCGTGCTTTATCTGTACGGCTACTTTCATCTTGAATGTCGTAAATTATCACGCCGTCGTATTCAATTTCGTGTAAGCGAGCAAGTAGTTTTTCTGCAATGATTTTTAGTTGCGCTTTATCAGTACCAATTTTAGGTGGAGTAGTACCAATAAGATAAACACCTTGATTGGTGTCTTCTATTTTTTCTTGTAGTGATAAAGCCATAATCCTCATTCCAGCTTAGTCCAATGTATGTAATTTAATATAGCAGCCATTTAGACGTCTAGATAGATTTATTTAGTGAAAGTTTTTCAATCAACTTGAGCTTTTTTCATACATAAATGTTTTTTAAATAGGGAATTGACACAGTTGTTTACATTATAAATAGCCGATGGGCTCTTATATTTAGTGGCTTTGGGGCATAATCTAAACGAGTTAGTATTAAACCTAATAACAAATTTGCTCAATTTAAAAAGGGACAACAATGAAATTTAAATTACTAGCAACAAGCTTAGCGGTATCGCTGGCACTAACAGGCTGCGCAACACAGCAAAGCGAAAACACCCAAGCGGCACAACAACAGCAAACAACAAAAGCTGACGAACGTGTATTTTCGCAAGAGTACTTAATCGAAGAGCTTGATAACGGCTTACGCGTAATGGTTGTTAAAACCGATTACCCTGATGTAGTCTCGCTGCAAATTCCGGTCTCGGTTGGCTCGCGTAATGAAGTAAAAGCAGGTAAAACCGGTTTTGCTCACTTTTTTGAGCACATGATGTTTAAAGGCTCTAAAAAATTTCCGCAAGACGAATACACTGCCATATTTAAAAATGCAGGGGTCGATAACCGTGCTTACACCACTAACGATTACACAAACTACCATTTAAACTTTTCAAAGCAGCACCTTGATAAAGTACTTGAAATTGAAGCCGATATTTTTCAAAACTTAACCTACACCGAAGAGCAATTTAGAACCGAAGCGCTAACGGTTAAAGGGGAATATTTAAAAAATAACGCCAGCCCAATTCGTAAGTTATTGAGCGCAGTACGCGAAGAAGCGTTTGATACGCACACTTATAAACATACCACCATGGGCTTTTTTGAAGATATAGAAGCCATGCCAGATCAAATGGCTTACGGTAAAGAATTTTTTGATAAGTTTTATAAGCCTGAATATGTATCGCTAGTGATTGTGGGCGATGTTGACCCACAAGCCACAATGGCTATGGTTAAAAAACATTGGGGTGGCTGGGAAAAAGGCGATTACGTTGCCGATATTAAAGCTGAGCCAAAGCAGCAAGCACCTAAATATATACATGAGAAAAACGAAGGTTTGCCTGGTCATTGGTTGCTTGTATCTTACAAAGGCGCTGCATGGGAGCCTGCTAAAAAGGACAGAGCCGCACTTGATTTAATCTCACAGCTTTATTTTTCTAATAACTCCGATTTATACCAAGAGCTAGTTGTTGATAAACAAATAGCGAGTCAAATGTTTACCTACAATCCAGAGACAAAAGATCCTGGCTTACTGCATGTGTTTGTAAAAGTAGAAAACGAAGATGATTTAGCAAAAGCACGCGATGCAATTAACCGCACTTATGCAAAAGCACGCACCGAACTTGTTGATGAGCAAAAACTAAGTGATTTAAAGTCTAACCTTAAATACAGCTTTATTAACGGCTTAGATTCATCGCAAGCGATTGCAACAACCCTTGCAAGTTATATGCATTTTGAGCGCGACCCAGAGGTTATCAACCAGCTTTATAAATCGGCCGACAACATCACAGCACAAGACATTAAAACCGTGGCTAATAAATTTTTTGTAGATGACGCGCGTACTACCGTAACTATGTCGGCACTTGATAAAGCGCCAGGGTTTGAACAAGAAACAAGCTTAAACGCATTAGTCGCTAAGCGTGATAAAGCGCCAGAGGCACCAGTATTTAAAGTGCTTGATAAAACGAATAGCTCGCCGCTGATTGATGTAAACTTTTTATTCAATACAGGGGCTGCTGCAGACCCGCAAGGTAAAAAAGGGGTTGCTGCGCTCACAGCCGCTATGCTTGCTCAAGGCGGCTCGCAAAGTACGAGTTACAAAGACATACAAAAAGCGCTTTATCCGCTTGCTGGCAGCTTTGGTTATCAAATAGATAAAGAAATGCTGTCATTCCAAGGGCGTATTCATAAAGATAACGCTGCCACATGGTATGCGCTTGTAAGCGATCAGTTACTTAACCCAGGCTTTAGAGACGATGACTTTAAGCGCCTTAAAAAAGAAATGATCGACGGTATTAAATCGGGCTTAAAAGCCTCTAATGATGAAGAGCTAGGTAAAGAAGTGCTTTACAGCGCACTTTACAAAGGTCACCCATACGAAAGCTACAATTACGGGGATATTTCGGATTTAGAAGCATTAACGCTTGATGATGTAAAAGCCTTTTACAACACAGAGCTTACCCAATCTAAACTAACACTGGGTTTAATTGGCGCTGTGCCAAAAGCGCTTAAAGCAGAAATCATGAGCGACTTAGCAACCTTACCTAAAGGCGAGCAAAGCCGTTTAAGTATTCCTGATGCGCCAGAGCTTAAAGGTCACCATGCCACGATTGTAGAAAAGTCGGCGCAATCTACTGCGGTATCGTTTGGTTTCCCAATTGATACTATTCGTAGTAGTGAAGATTGGACCGCCCTTTGGCTGGTGCGTTCGTACTTTGGTGAGCACCGTAGTTCTAACTCATACCTGTATGAGCGAATTCGTCAAACACGTGGTATGAACTACGGCGATTACGCTTACATTGAGTACTTCCCACGTGGCATGTTTCAAACTAAGCCTGATGCAAACTTAGGACGCTCTGAGCAAATATTCCAAATTTGGTTACGCCCGCTGCGCTCTAATAACGATGCACACTTTGCAACACGTACCGCGTTGTTTGAGCTGGATAAGCTTATTAAAAATGGCTTAACCGAAAAAGACTTTGAAGCAACACGTAACTTTTTAATTAACTACGTACCGCAGCTTGTCGCAAGTCAAAACCGCCAATTAGGTTATGCACTTGATAGTGAATTTTATAACACAGAGTCGTTTGTAAAATACGTGACAAGTAAACTTGAAAAGCTAACGCTTGCTGATGTTAATCGCGTGATTAAAGATAATCTGCAAACAGATAACGTACAGTACGTGTTTATTACCGGTGACGGCGAAGACATGAAAAAACGTTTAGTGTCAGAGCAAACATCGCCAATGGTTTACAACACAGAAAAACCAGCAGCGCTTGTTGCTGAGGATAAAGTCATTGCCGATTATAAATTAGCTATTCCAGCTAACAACATTGAAGTAATGGCTGTTGAAAAAGTGTTTCAGTAATTAATCTCTTTTTCTAACATATAAAAAATGCCCCAGTGCTTATAGCCTGGGGCATTTTTATTTAATTAGTGCTATTAAAGCGTAATATTAGTTAGTCGCTAAAAGCACTGAGCCTGCGCCTAGAGCAAAGCTTATTAAGGAGCTAATAACCACTCCCGCTAAAAAGCTTTTAGTTGGCGTACTTTTAACGTCATTATTTATAGGCTCATCAAGTTTAATGAGCTCGCCTTGGCGTACTTCAAGTACCGCGCAAAGCGCCATAGTGGTTTCTTTAGAAGCGGCGCCTTCTTTTTCTACCCGTTGAATGGTCCGCAAACTTACATCGCAGGGATCTGCGAGCTGTTGCTGCGTCCAATCTAACTTATTTCTAAGCGATTTAACTGTTGTAGGATTTAATTGCACGTTAAAGCTTCCCTACAAATAGTTCAACAATAGTTGCCGTTGTATAGCCAAACACCGCCCCACCTAATGTACAGCCAGCAAGAAAAAATGCTGCCTTTTTAGGATCGTCTGAAAGACTACTTTGAACTTGTTTGGCTATCACACTGCTATTTTTATAAAGTGTGCACTCCAGACGCCCCGTAAGTATATTAAGCATGTCAAATTTTACTTGGTACTGTGAGCCCTCAAAAGCAAAAGAGTGTGTGCTTGCACAGTAGATATTTCGTTTTTTACTGAATAGGTCATCGTTTACAAAGACTTCTTCTTTACCCGTAAAGTAGCTTCCAAAACAGGCTATTTGATTGTCGCCATCTTGAAAGTAAAATTTATAACCAAGCTTTTTTGTATTCAATATATCGTTTTTCATCATCGTTATCCTTGTTGAGTTGATGATGCTAATTTAGCGTTTTTTTTTATTTTTTACGCCGTCAGTAGTATGCCAGTAGCTAGTTTGGCATATGACAGTAACCCTGTCATGCTGCTTTAGTATCTGATTTTTAATGCAAAAGTAAATTTTTTATATTTTTTATAGACTACTTAGCTGTCATACGGAGTATTACTTCACATTAATAAATTATGCAGCTAGCGTGAAGTAAAGTAACAATATTGTGTTAAAAAATTGTTATTGATTATACTGATTAACAACAAAGCTAAAATGGAAAGCTCGTGATTGACGATAAAGCGTTTTTTAAGTTGGTACTAGATACCACGCCCGACCAAGTAGTGGTTATTAATTCTAACGGCGACATAGTCTATATAAACAGAAGCTGGCAAAACTTTGGTGAGCAAAACGACTGTGCCTGCTGTGATATGTGGGAGCAGCAAAATTACTTAGCAGAGTGTGAAAAAGCTGCTAAAAAAGGAGATAGCTTTGGTTTAAAGGCATTTAACGGCATTAAATCAGTTATTTCGGGGGCTAATGACGACTTCTATTTAGAATATCCATGCCATAGTGAAGATGAAAAACGTTGGTTTATGATGCGAGTAGTGACGTTTAGCCATACAGATAAAGCGTATTACGCTATTAGCCATCAAAATATTACCGAGCGTAAACTGGCTGAAGAGCAAGTACAAAAACTTGCCGCTATTGATGGCTTAACGGATATTGCTAACCGAGGCTTTTTTGATACCTTTTTAGATCAAGAGTGGAATCGTTGTCAGCGTTTAGGTATGCCGCTTTCGTTGGCTATTATTGATATAGATGATTTTAAATTACTCAATGATACTTACGGCCACCAACAAGGCGATACATGCTTAAAAAGGGTGGCTAAAGTACTCAATGAATTTACTAAACGCCCAGGTGATTTATGTGCCCGTTTTGGTGGTGAAGAATTTGTTTTAGTGTATGGAAATACAAACTCAGATCAGGCCTTGTTAGTATTGAACGATATTTTAGAAAAATTAAAACAGTTAAACATTGAAAATAAACATTCATTACCAAGCAGAACCCTTACAGTGAGTGTAGGCCTCACTACTATTACACCCTGTAGTGACTTTACCTGTGCGTATTTAATCAAAGAAGCAGACGATTTACTTTATAAAGCAAAAGATAAAGGAAAAGATGCTTTGTGTGTGAGTGATTTAGCACTCATATAATTTTTTTACTCTTAGTTATACCTAATAACCAGAACAAATAACTAAGGCGTTAACACCTTAGGCTTTAAATCCGTTAAACTTAGGAAAAGGCTCTTTTTATATCAATTTAAGGCAGTGTAGTATTATGCGTCATGAAATTTGGCAACAGCTTCGCAGTGAAGCGAATGAAGTTGTAACTCGCGAACCACTTTTAGCAAGTCATGTGTATTCATGCATTTTAAACCATGAGTGTTTAGGTTCGGCGTTAAGCTTTATTGTTGCTAATAAGTTGGCAGATGCTGTTGTATCGGCTTTTACAATACGTGAGTTGTTCGACCAAGCGTTTGTAAAGTGCGACCGTATGCTTACTTATGTGGCCGAAGATATTAAAGCCGTTAAAGACAGAGACCCAGCAGCCGAAACCTACCTTACGGTTATTTTAAACTTAAAAGGGTTTCATGCTATTCAAGCGCATCGTTTAGCTAACTGCTTGTGGCAGCAAAACCGTAAAGAGCTTGCTCGTTTTATTCAAAGCCGAACCTCAGAAGTGTTTGGGGTTGATATTCACCCTGCGTGTCAGGTTGGTAAAGGGATAATGTTTGACCACGCCACCGGTATTGTTATTGGTGAAACTGCAGTAATTGAAGATAACGTATCAATACTGCAATCGGTCACGCTTGGTGGTACGGGTAACGAGCAGGGCGACCGTCATCCTAAAATTAGAGCCGGTGTGCTTATTGGTGCAGGCGCCAAAGTGCTTGGTAATATTGAAGTAGGCGAGGGCGCACGTATTGGCGCAGGTTCAGTTGTTTTAACTGCGGTACCGCCACATACCACCGCTGTAGGCGTACCAGCTAAAATTATTGGCAGGCCGGATTGTCCGTGTCCGGCGCAAAGTATGAACCAAAACTTTTTAACCACACCAGAGCCTGAAAACGAATCACACACCAGCGCCATGCTGTAATAGCAGCTTGTATAAATAAAAATAATTTTAAAAGGAATTAAAATGAACAAAAATAGCTTTTTAACACTAGGGATAGGATTTATTGCGGGTGTAGGTTTAACGTGGAGCTACTTTAATTTATCTTCAAGTGACGCAAACCCCGCAAAGTTACAACATGCTGATACAAAGCAGCAGGCACCTTTTGTTCAGCCAGTTAAAAGCAGTGAAGCAACAGCAAAGCGTGTTGTACCCGCTGCCCCTGAACAAAGCGCTCGTATAGAGCAAAAAGATAATCCCCCTACACCAGAACCACAACCGCTAGATGAGCTTCCTTTAGAAGAGCAAGTATCGCAGCTTAAACAGCAATTAGCAGCACAAAAAGCTTTGATGAAAAACGCGGCGCAGCAGCTGCGTGACCCCTCTGATGCACAAGCCGTTTTGCAAGCGCAATTTGATGAGCAAATACGTAATGAAGAGTGGGCTTATCAAACAGAAATAGCTTTACAAGATTTTTTACTTACCTCTGATCTAAGCTCTATCCCAGAGATTGTTAGTGCAGCGTGTAAAACCACCGTATGTAAATTTGAACTTGCTGCACCTACTGATAACGACTCGTTTGATCATACCCAATGGCGAGAGCTAAACGATAAGTTAATGAAGCAAGAGTTTTGGTTGCAATTTAAAAGAACAACCTCAACGTCAAGCGACACCGAACTAACCTTACTAATGGCCACAGAGCTTTAACTGAAAGAGCTTTACAACACCGTTGATTTTATAGCGCCATCGGCCAGCTCTGTAATTAGCACGTCACCCGTTTTAATGTGATCTACCGATTTAACCACTTTGCCTTGTTGGGTTTTGGTTATGCTGTAACCGCGCGCTAAAACATTAAGTGGGCTTACCGAGTCAAGCCTACTCGCTTGCAGCGCTAAGCTATTTTGCGCGTGTTGCAACTTGTGCTGCATTGCTTGTTCAAGCCGAGTTTGTATCTGCATAAGCTGATGGCTGGCTTGTGATAACTTTTTATCAGGCGATTGACGCATTAAACGCGGGGTTAAATTATTAAGCGCGCGCTCTTGTTGGTAAAGGCGATTGCGCATGCCTTGTTGTAAGGCAATAGTTAGCTCATCTAATCGCTGCGCTTTTTGATTAAGTTGATTGCGCGGATGACACAAGTTAAGCCGATGCTGTAACTGTGTTGCTAGTGCGCGCTTATCGGCCATATCGTGTTTAAAGGCATTATTTAACCGGTTAATGAGCTCAATAACCTTACTATGTAGCTCTTGCGTGTTAGGGCTGACAAGCTCAGCGGCTGCTGAAGGCGTTGCTGCGCGTACATCGGCAACGTAGTCACTGATGGTTGTGTCTATTTCGTGGCCTACCGCACTGACTATGGGTAATTCACTTTGATAAATAGCACGCGCAAGCTGCTCATGGTTAAAGCACCATAAATCTTCTAATGAGCCACCGCCTCGCCCTACAATAAGTACGTCGACCTCATTGCGTGCATTGGCTAACTGTATTTGGTTAATTAAGTGCACATGGGCGTCTTTGCCTTGCACCATGGCTGGGTAAATAATGACTTCTAATTGCGGTGCGCGGCGTTTAAGTACGGTTAATATATCTTTTATAGCAGCGCCCGTTGCTGAGGTTATTACACCTACACGGTTTATATTTTGTGGCAGTGGTTTTTTATAGGCCGAACTAAACAAGCCCTCTGCGGCTAAGCGCATTTTTAATGCATCAAACTCTTGCTTAAGCTGGCCTTCACCGGCAGGTTCCATATGCTCAACAATAAGCTGATAATCACCGCGCGGTTCGTAAAGTGAAACACGGGCTCTTACTGTTACTTGTGCGCCGTTTTCGGGGCGGTAACTTTGAGAGCGGTTATTGCCGCGCCACATAGCCGCTTTAATTTGTGCTTTTTCATCTTTTAACGAAAAGTACCAGTGCCCAGAAGCAGGGGTAATAAAGTTAGAAATTTCGCCTGTTAAAATTAGCGATGCAAAGCCCTGCTCAAGAACTGTACGAATCTCTCTGTTAAGGCGCGATACGGTGTAAACCGTTTGCGAAGGCTTCGAAAACATAAAAAACAACCTAAAACTATTATGAGGCAAGTTTATCATAAATATTTGCGAAATATTATTTACGAATGCCCACAACGCTGTTAAAATTTGGCCGCAATTCCTTATCTTAGATCCACATGTGAGAAGTTGCCAAAATGCTTAGAATCGCTAAAGAAGCTCTTACCTTTGATGACGTACTTTTAGTACCTGGTCATTCTACTGTTTTGCCACACACGGCAAATATTTCAACTCGCTTAACGCGTGGTATCAAACTTAACTTGCCGCTTATTTCAGCATCTATGGATACTGTTACAGAAGCTCGTTTAGCTATTGCCCTCGCGCAGGAAGGTGGTCTTGGTTTTATCCATAAAAACATGACCATTGAAGAACAAGCGAGAAACGTACGTAAAGTTAAAACCTATGAAGCAGGTATTGTGTCATTCCCTGTTACTGTGTCTGCCGATTTAACCATTGCAGATGCGACGCTTCTTTCGCAAGAAAAAGGGTTCTCGGGTTTCCCGGTTACTGATAGCGAAAATAACCTACTAGGTATTGTTACTGGTCGTGACATGCGTTTTGAAACGAAGCTTGAACAGCCTGTTTCTAGCGTTATGACTAAAAAAGACAAACTGGTAACGGTTCAAGAAGGCGCATCGCGCGAAGAAATTTTAGGTTTAATGCACGAACACCGCATTGAAAAAATCTTAGTGGTTGATGATGCGTTTAAACTAAAAGGCATGATCACCGTAAAAGATTACCAAAAAGCGCAAGACAAACCACATGCATGTAAAGACGAGCTAGGTCGTTTACGTGTAGGTGCTGCAGTTGGTGTTGGCGCAGGTACTGATGAGCGAATTGCTGCATTAGTAGAGGCGGGTGTTGATGTTTTACTTATCGATACTTCACACGGCCACTCACAAGGTGTTATTGACCGTGTTTCTCAAACTCGTGAAACTTACCCAGATTTACAAATTATTGCCGGTAACGTTGCTACAGCCGAAGGCGCAATTGCCCTTGCTGATGCAGGTGTGGATGCGGTTAAAGTAGGTATTGGCCCAGGTTCAATTTGTACTACGCGTATTGTTACAGGTTGTGGTGTGCCACAAATTACGGCTATTTCTGATGCAGTAGATGGCTTACAAGGGCGTGACATTCCAGTTATTGCTGATGGCGGTATTCGTTTTTCTGGCGATATTGTTAAAGCATTGGTTGCGGGTGCATCGTGTGTAATGGTGGGCTCAATGCTTGCTGGTACAGAAGAAGCGCCAGGCGAAGTTGAACTTTACCAAGGCCGTTACTACAAATCTTACCGTGGTATGGGCTCATTAGGTGCGATGGATCAAAAAGAAGGTTCGTCGGATCGTTACTTCCAAAAATCTAACCAAGCTGACAAATTAGTACCTGAAGGTATTGAAGGTCGCGTCGCTTATAAAGGTCCAATTGCAACGATTATTCATCAGCAAGTGGGTGGCCTTCGTAGCGCAATGGGATTAACGGGTTGTGCCACCATTGAAGAGCTAAATACTAAACCGCAGTTTGTACGTGTTACATCTGCAGGTATGGGTGAGTCGCACGTTCACGATGTGCAAATTACCAAAGAAGCGCCTAACTACCGCTTAGGTTAAACAACACGTTTAAATTACGGGGCTGGAATTACCAGCCCTCTTTTATAGCCACTAAGCAAATTAGTGGAATCTAGCATCTACTTTACGAGATCCTTCATGAGCAAAGATATTCACGATTCACGAATTCTAATTTTAGATTTTGGTTCGCAATACACTCAATTAATCGCGCGTCGTATCCGCGAAATTGGCGTTTACTGTGAGCTGTGGGCATGGGATGTGACCGAAGAGCAAATTCGCGAATTTAATCCACAAGGTATTATTTTATCTGGTGGCCCTGAGTCAACTACACTAGAGAACAGCCCGCGTGCACCTGAATACGTGTTTAACGCTGGCGTGCCAGTGCTGGGTATTTGTTACGGCATGCAAACCATGGCAGCTCAACTTGGCGGCAGTGTACACAGCTCAGATAAAAAAGAGTTTGGTTATGCACAAGTAGAAAAAGTGGGTAACTGTGCATTATTCGATGCAATTGAAGATCATATTACCGATGGCGGCAACGGCGTTTTAGACGTGTGGATGAGCCACGGCGACAAAGTAATGGAAGTGCCGGCAAGCTTTAGCACCACAGCTAAAACACCAACGTGTCCGCACGCTGCTATGTCTAACGAAGAAAAACGTTTTTACGGCGTACAATTTCACCCAGAAGTAACGCACACTCATCAAGGGCAACGTTTATTAGAGCGTTTTGCAATTGATATTTGTGGATGTGAAAAGCTATGGACACCTGCCAAAATTATTGATGATGCTATTGAGCGCATTAAAGAAACCGTTGGCGATGACGAAGTTATTTTAGGCTTATCAGGAGGTGTTGATTCATCTGTTGTAGCAATGCTGATCCACCGTGCAATTGGCGAAAACCTAACATGTGTATTTGTTGATAATGGCTTACTTCGCTTAAACGAAGGTCAGCAAGTTATGGACATGTTTGGCAATAAATTTGGCTTAAACATTGTTAAAGTAGACGCTGAGGAGCAGTTTTTAGCTGACCTTGCAGGCAAATCAGATCCAGAAGAAAAACGTAAAGCCATTGGCCATACGTTTATTAATGTATTTGATGAGCAAGCTAAAAAGCTTAAAAATGCGAAGTGGTTAGGTCAAGGGACTATTTACCCAGACGTAATAGAATCAGCCGCTTCAGCGACAGGTAAAGCACACGTAATTAAATCTCACCACAACGTGGGCGGCTTACCTGATGACATGAAAATGGGCTTAGTTGAGCCATTACGTGAATTATTTAAAGATGAAGTACGTAAAATTGGTTTAGAGCTTGGTTTACCGTACGACATGCTTTATCGCCACCCGTTCCCAGGGCCAGGTTTAGGTGTACGTGTACTTGGCGAAATTAAAAAAGAGTACTGTGATTTACTACGTCGTGCTGATGCTATCTTTATTGAAGAGCTACACAAAGCTGAGCTTTATCATAAAGTAAGCCAAGCGTTTACTGTATTCTTACCTGTTAAGTCGGTAGGGGTTATGGGCGATGCACGTAAATACGATTGGGTTGTATCACTACGTTGTGTAGAAACTATCGACTTTATGACGGCGCGTTGGTCACATTTACCTTATGAGTTTTTAGGTGTGGTTTCTAACCGTATCATCAACGAAATTGACGGTATCTCACGTGTTGTTTACGATATTTCTGGTAAACCACCGGCCACTATTGAGTGGGAATAACACCCGTCTTTACTAATGGTTAATGCCTTTTAGATAGCAAACATAGTTTTGTTATCTAAATAATAAAAAGTCCGCTTACACGGACTTTTTTTATGCTTAAAAACCGTTAGCTCTTGCCCAATAAACTCATTAAGTGAAGTGGGCTAAGCGGGTTTATTTTGCAGGAATGGGCGTAGGTTGCTCGGTTTCTGTAAGTAGCCCTTTAACTAGGCTAATACAGCCTAAAATTAAAATAATAGTAAAGGGCAGGGCGGCAATAATAGTAATGTATTGCAATGCTTGGATTGAATCGGTGCCACCAATCCACAGCATTAACATAGCAATAATACTGGCAATAACGGCCCATACTAGCTTTTGCTTTATAGGTACTTCTAGTTTTCCGCCTGATGTAAGGCTATCTATTACAATAGAGCCGGAGTCGAGGGTAGTAACAAAAAAGATAATTATTAACGCCACAGCTAAAAGCGAAAGCAGCGTACCAAACGCATAAGCATCTAGCATATAAAACAAGCTAAGCGTTACATCTGTAATACCTTGGTTTGCGCCAAGTACCCCAACTTCATTTATAATTTGATCAATCGCAACACCACCAAAAACCGACATCCAAGCAGTAGTTACAAGAGTAGGAATGAGTAATACATACACTAAAAACTCGCGTATGGTGCGCCCTTTTGAAATACGCGCTACAAACATACCAAAGCAAGGTGCGTATGCAACCCACCACGCCCAATAAAACACAGTCCAGCCATGTAGCCACTGCGTATCTTCTCGGCCTGTGCTGTAGCTTAGAGGAATGATATTTTTAACATAACCTATTACGGCTGTGTAGGCAGAATCAAGTACCGTGGTAAAGTTTAAAATAAATACCAGCGCTAAAAACACAAAGGCTATGCCCATATTTATATTACTTAGGAGTTTAACGCCACCATCCATACCGCGCACAATAGAGAGGATA
>NZ_AUTO01000290.1:0-9667 GCF_000498055.1 Pseudoalteromonas sp. TB51 | reverse complement strand
TTCACTGCCGCGGGTCATCATACCTAAGAGTACTGACTTACCAACACCAGAGCCTGCAAACAAACCCATACGCTGGCCTTGCCCTACAGTAATCACTGAGTTTATAGCCCTTACACCTACGTCCATAGGTTGGCTGATTGGTCTTCTAGCGAGGGGGTTTATGTGGTTTTGTGCAAACTTTAAATAGTGTTCGGCGTTAATTTTCCCCAGGCCGTCAAGGGGGCGGCCTAAGCCATCCACTACACGGCCCAGTAAGCTCATACCAACGGGTAAACCTGTATCATTTACTTGTGGAATAACACGTGCACCAGGCAACACACCGGAAATGTGGTCATTAGGCATTAAATATAGAGTTTGCTCACTAAAGCCCACCACCTCGGCATCCACAAAGCCCGACATAGTTTCTATTTTGCATTGGCTGCCAACAGGCGCACGCAGCCCTTTCGCCTCAAGAGTTAGCCCGACGACTCGGGTTAAAATACCCGCTACAGCAGGTTTGAACGCTGCGATATGGTGTTGGTATTGATTTAAGCGTTCGCTTAGAGGTGCACGTTGAGCTGCCATAACACGCCACAAAAAAGATTAGATACCGCTATTATGCAAAAAGCTATCCAACGTTTCTTTGACACGGGTTTTTAGGGTCATATCTAAAGACGATTGTGGCGTTTTAACTTCGCAACCGCCGCGCTCGAGTGTGGGTTCTGCAATTAGCTGCCAATTATTATCTGCAATAGTTTGCTCACCATAGCTTTGCTTTACCAGCTCTAAATCGTCTGGGTTTAAATGCACACGAACTTTTTCTTGCTCAGTATTTAATGCATCTATGCTTTTTTTAAGCGTATGTAAAATAACATCGGGTGATGTTTTAATTTCTTGGTAGGTGATAGCTTCAGCCAACATAACCGCTAATTGCACTAAGTGCTTTTCTGCCAGTTCGTCCACTTTATCAAGCGGAGCGCTGAGGTTGCCGATTATGCTACGCAAGCTGGTTAACTGCTCTTCTATTAACGGCTTAACGTCTTCTTGGCCTTGTGTTTTACCAAGCTCTACGCCTTCTTTGTAACCTGCTTCTTTGCCCTCACCAACCCCTTTTTCAAAGCCATCTATGTAGCCTTGTTCGTGCCCTTGCTTTAAGCCTTCCTCATAAGCATCTTGCCTAATGCGCTCAAGCTCTGCCATAGTTAACGAAGGCAGTTCAGGCTCTTGCGGCTGCTCGTCCTCTACTGCTTCTTCTTCAACTTCTTTTTTATACAAATCAGAAAGCGGTGTACCAAAAGCCGTTGAACGATTGCCAAAACTACGCTCATCAGGCGCAACATCAGGTATTGGCCAGTTTTTTAAAAGCTCATCAGCTTCATCTGCATGTAAAGGGCGACCTTTTAATTTAGACATAGCTTACAGGAACTCCTCGCCGCCACCGCCGCCTAACTGAATTTCACCCGAATCAGATAAACGCCTTGCTGTTGAAAGCACTTCTTTTTGGGCCGCTTCTACTTCACTTATTCTAACCGGTGCCATTGCTTCTAAGTCATCGGCAAGCATTTCAGCAGCACGTTTAGACATATTACCCAAAATTTTATCTTTAAGCGCTTCGTCAGTGCCTTTAATTGCTTTCATGAGTACGTCTTGCTGTACTTCACGTAGTATGGCTTGAATACCGCGGTCATCTACATCCATAAGGTTTTCGAATACAAACATAAGATCTTGAATTTGCTGAGACATTTCTTCATCGTGTTCACGAATAGAGTCCATCAACTGCCCTTCAACATTTGTATCTAGGTAGTTCATGATATCTGCCGCGGCTTTTAAGCCACCCATTTTAGCGGCTTGTGCGCCTGCTTGGCCGGCAAATTGTTTTTCCATAATCTCGTTAAGTTCTTGTAATGCTGCAGGTTGCACTTCTTCAAGATTAGCAATACGCATAGTTAAATCTAGGCGCACTTTTTCAGGAAATTGCGCTAGGATTTCTGCCGATTGCTCAGGCTCTAAATACGATAAAACAATAGTTTGAATTTGCGGGTGCTCATTACGAATAATATTGGCAACTTGCTTTGAGTCCATCCATTTAAGTGAATCTAAGCCTTTAGCGCCCGAGCCCATTACAATTTGGTCTATTAAACTAGCTGCTTTATCTTCACCTAATGCGGCGGTGAGCGCCTTTTTAATAAAGTCTTCTGACTGGAAGCCAATAGTACTAAAGCTTTGTATTTGCTCTATAAATAAATTATGAACTGCGCTAATTTTAGATTGCGACAAGTCATCCAGCGCAGCCATAGCCATGCCTACCTTTTGCACTTGCTTAGGCTCTAAGTGCTTTAGGATTTGCGCTGCGTCTTCTTCAGATAAGCTCAATAAAAGAATCGCGGCTTTATCTACGCCATCTAACTTGTCAACATCAAATGCTGGCGGGAGTTGTTTTTGTTCTTGATCAGTCATCTTCTGTTAACCACGCTTTCACTACTTGTGATGAGAGTTCCGGTTCGTTCGCTACAAGTGCTCTTACCGCTTTAAGTAAATCTTCGTCGCCATGTAAGTCTGGCAGCTGCAGTGTACCATCACTTGAGAAACCAACAGCAGCAGAATCAAAGTCTTTATTTAGCATATCTAGCGTGCTATCGCCAATATCAACCCCTGAGCTTAATGCATCTTCGTCGTACTCTTCAAGCGTATCATCTGGGTAGATCAAGCGCTTAAGCATAGGCTTAACAACCGCCATAATTAATACAATAATAACTAAGGCGCCAAGCACAAGACGGATGATTTTCATAAACCAATCTTGTTCCCACAGCGGTACTTCTAAGTCTAAATCAACTGCTTCACGCACAAATGGTACGGTTACCACTTCTAATGCATCGCCACGTTGCATATCAAAACCCACCCCACCTTGTAATAGGCGACGTATATTTGACAAAGCTTCTACTGAGCGCGGTGCCATGGTTGTTTCGCCGTTTTCACCTACTTTGGGCACATAATCAACAGCTACCGATACGCTAATTCTGCGAATAACGCCTGTTTGTTGACGCTTATGCGAAATGGTGGTGTCTAGCTCAAAGTTACGCGTGGCCTCTTTATGTACTCGACTTGGGTTGGTTGCCGTACCTGCATTACTTTGGCCTGCCACTTCTGGAATAGTTGAATTCATAGGGGGCTGATTAGTCAGTGCCCCAGGAATACCTACCGCTAAGCCACCTATGTTGTTTTCTTCAAATGTGGTTTCGCTTCTAACTGCTGGTAAGTCTGGGTTGTAACGTTTTTGTGTTTCCTCTACTGAGCTAAAGTCCATATTTAAATCAACTTGCGCCGTGTAGTTACCCAAGCCGACCACAGGAATAAGAATACTGTCTATTTTTTCTAGATACTCTTGCTCACGTTTTCTTTCAATGTCGTATTCTTTACGAGAACGTGCTGCTAATGAGTCTTGTGAGCCAGAATTAAGTAAGCGGCCATTTTGATCTGTTACCGTAACACGTGAAGGCTCAAGCCCTTGTACTGCAGAGGCAATCATATCAACGACTGAATCAATCTCTTCACCATCAAGCGTACGGCCACGTTTAAGAGTCAATACCACTGTGGCTGATGGTTTTTTCTCTCTGCGTGCGAATACGTTTTCTTTTGGGATGGCTAATAAAACTTTAGCGCGAGTAACGTTGTTTAGTTCTTCTATAGTGCGGGCAAGTTGTTGCTCGCGACCGTGCTTTAAGCGCTCACGCTCGAGCCGTTGGCTCACACCAAAACCCATATCTTGCATTATGATATCGGTGCCTGAGGTAGGGCCTTGCTCTAAGCCTTCACGCGCCATCAATAATTTAATGTTTTGATACTCGCTTTCATCAACCGAAATAACGTTGCCGTCTAGCTCGTAGTCAATTTTTTGTGCATCTAAAAAATCAAGTGTTTGGATCAGCTCTTCTGTAGGCATTTTGCCAAGCGGACGCATATCGGGTTGGCGCGCCCAAATAATCACAAATATGGCAATAGCTAAACAAATAGCCAGCGCAATAATTAGGGTAACTTGGCGAAGCACATCAACCCCATTTAAGGCGCTTAAGTAGCCCGACTTTTGTTCTTGTTGCTCGTTGTCTTCACTTTGGTCAATACCGCCGCCAGCAAGAGCAAGATCTGTTGATTGATTAGATTGCGCCACAATAATTCTCCACTACCTACTTAAACAGGCATGTTCATAATTTCTTGGTATGACTCAACAAGTTTATTTCTTACTTGTACTGTAGCCTCAAATGCCACTGATGATTTTTGCGAAGCAATCATTGCCTCAGCAAGCGATACACTTCTGTCACCCATTTCAACAGCCACGACTTTTTGTTTAGCATCTTGTTGTAGGCCATTAACCGTATTTAATGCATCGCTTAGTAAGTCACCAAATTGAGCCGATGACGTTGGCTGAGCTTGCGTGGGTAGCTTATTAATTTGATTTGTATGGCCTGCTTCTAAGGCCATTGATTGCATTTCTTGGAATAACGCGCTGTTTTGAATTTTCATAATTTTCTCTGGCAAATGCAGTTAACGTTCATAAAGGGATTAAAGCACAAAGCGTGCCATAAAAATAAACCTTTAATAACATACAGTTAACTATTATTTTTAAGAGTCAGAGATTTGACAACCCTAAACTAAGCGTGGTTAGTTTAGGGTTATGTACAGAAGAGAGAGTTAGTTTATGCGGGTAGTGAAATACCTAAATCGCGCATTTGTGCGAGTTTATAACGTAAAGTACGCGGGCTGATGCCAAGTGTTTGTGCAACATCTTTACGTTTGCCTTGGCAACGCGCGAGGGTTTCTAAAATTATTTTATGCTCTTTATCTTTTAGCTCATCTTTATAGCTGCCAGTATCTACGCTCGGCAGTGAGCTACTCGCCTCTACAGGCGTTATTTTGTCATCATAATATGCGTCACTGGGAGTACTCTCTTGCTCAGGCGCTATAACCTGAGTAGGCGCAGTGGTGCTTGACGCTTGCATTAAATTTTCAATAAAAATAGCCTGCTCGCCAATTACACTGCCCGTTCGCAAAATAAGCGCACGTTGAATTACATTATCAAGTTCGCGCACATTACCTGGCCATGTATGGCTCAATAGTTTTTGCTCGGCATCACTATCAAGCGTTGCTAACGGCTCTTTATTTTTAACTAAATGGCGCTCTATTAAATGCTTAGCCAATACAATTATATCGCCTGGGCGCTCACTAAGTGGTCGCCACATTAATGGGAATACATTTAAGCGATAATATAAGTCTTCTCTAAACTTAGTATCTGCAACAGCTTCTTTAAGATCGCGGTTACTGGTTGCGAGCACTCTCACATCGAGTGAAATTGTTTTGCGCGCACCTAAGCGCTCAACTTCACGCTCTTGTAATACTCTTAATAGTTTAGCTTGCAGCCCTAAGTCCATTTCTGTTATTTCATCAAGCAATATAGTACCACCTTGGGCTTGCTCAAATTTACCTGGGCACGCTTGTATTGCACCAGTAAAGGCGCCTTTTTCGTAGCCAAACAAGGTGGCTTCAAGCATATTTTCGGGAATAGCCGCGCAATTAATTGCCACAAAAGGCGCATCGCATCGGTTTGATTTATCGTGAATATATCGCGCTAATACCTCTTTACCTGAGCCGCTAGGGCCAAGCACCATTACACTTGCATCTGAGCGAGCCACTTTACTTGCAAGTTCTAATAGTTGAATACTGCTGGGGTCGGCTACAATTGGGCCATCAGTGTCTTTTGGTTTTTCGGGTAAATAGCGGCTAACCATATTTAAAAGCACCTCAGGGGCAAATGGTTTAGCCATATAATCAATTGCACCTAAGCGCATTGCCTCTACGGCATCATCAATCGTTGCGTAAGCTGTCATCATTAATACGGGAAGTTCTGGGTAGTTAAGCTTAATGCTCCTGAGCAAATCTAGGCCGCTCATCGCGCCCATTTGCACATCACTTACAACCAACGAAAACTCAGATTTCTTTAATTGGATCATGGCTTGCTCAGCACTTTGCGCTGCAACGCAGGCAATACCTGACATTTCTAACGTGTCTATGAGTGCTTCTCTTAAGCCTGCATCATCTTCAACTACCAGTATTGTATTGCTCATGCTGTTTTCTCCTGCATTGAGGTCGTGCATATGGGCAGCAATAAACTAAAACATGCACCACCATTGGCATTATTAACCACTTCAACACGTCCTTGATGCGCGTTTGCCACAGAACTTACTACAGCAAGCCCAAGCCCCGTACCTTGGCTTTTAGTGGTATAAAACGGTTCAAAAATTTTCTCTATTTGGCTCAGCTCTACCCCAGGGCCGTTATCGCATACGCTAATACGTACGGTGTCAGGTTCGCTACTATCTCGCTGTGCTTTTAAGGTCACTTTTGCCTGGCTGCCAATAATTTGAATACTATTGTGAATAAGATTTTGAATAGCGCTGGCCAGCGCAGTTTTATTACCGGTGATTTCTATATCTGGCTCTGGTAACTCAACAGCAAGTTCGCTGTTATTTAAAGCCACCATAGCATCGGCACCAAGTTTTACTTCGTTTAAAAGTTGCTGCATAGAGACTTGCTCAACCACTTGTTGCTCGCCACTTTTAGCAAAAAGTAGCATGTCATTAACTTGGGTTTCTAAATCTTTTAAACGTGACATAAGCTTGGTTTGAAAGTTATCGCGTGATGTTTCAGGTAGCTTTTTAGAGCCCAAATTGGCCGCGTATAACATAGCTGCAGAAAGCGGTGTACGCACTTGGTGCGCAAGCGATGCCACCATTTTACCAAGCGCACTCAAACGTTGCATATGTGCAACACGCTTTTGCAAACGACGGGTTTCTGTTAAATCGGTCATTAATATAAGCTGACCAGGCTCTGGCGCAAGTGCAGTAATATCAAGTTTTATAAGTCGGCCGTCTTTGAGCGACACTTCATGTCCATCATCTTGGTGGGGACGAAAAGAGCGTTGAATAATGTTAAACCATTTCTCTCCTTCGAGCGGCTCACCTAACATATCAATCGCGATTTGATTGGCTTTTGCAATAAGGCCTTTGCCATCAAGTACAACAACACCTGCTGGCATGGTATCAACTAAGTGCGACAGCCAACTTGCTTGTTGTCTTAAATCACTTAATTCACCAATGTACTCTTCTTGAAGTAAACATGGGTTATACTGATTTGCAGTAATAAACTGTGGTTTAAGTACACTCGCAAGGGCCATAATCAAATCTCTTAATGATGTAGATACAGGGCTTAATGCAGAATTTATACCAAAATTATTTTATATATTTTTCATTTAGTTAGCTTACAATAACGCGTAACAAAAAAATGACGCACAAAAAAGGAATAATAATGAGTGAGCAAAATAAATGCCGTTGTGCGTGGCTCGACACCACAAAACCAGACTATGTGAAATACCATGATGAAGAATGGGGGGTGCCCCTTTATGATGACACACTATTATTTGAATTTATTACGCTAGAATCAGCACAAGCGGGACTCAGTTGGTACACTATTTTAAAAAAGCGTGCAGGGTATAAAAAAGCATTTGCCAATTTTGATGTGCAAAAAGTGGCTAACTTTACAGCCGATGATATAGAGCGGTTAATGCAAGATAAGAACATAGTACGTAACCGATTAAAAATAGCTGCCACCATTAATAATGCTCAACGGTTTATCGAAATTCAAAAAGAGTTTGGCAGCTTTAGTCATTATCAATGGCGATTTGTGGACAATAAACCAATTATTAATAATGTAAATAGTGATGAAGACGCTCCTGCAATGACCGAAGAGTCAAAAGCATTTGCAAAAGATTTAAAAAAACGAGGCTTCAAGTTTTTAGGGCCTACAACGGTGTACGCACATATGCAGGCCTGTGGCATGGTAAACGATCATGGTAATGATTGTTTTAGAAAAGAAGAAATTATAAAGGCTTTTGGTTGATAAGTGATTTATTACCATAAAAGTGATCTGTTCACAAAGAGGATAAGAGACGCTTCGCTTTAGAGCAGTAACGTGTAAGCTAACTGTGGTTTCTCATTTAACCTCGTTCTTTTGGGTCTAAATAATTAAAAGCTGCGCTTTTACACGAGCAAGCTCAGCGTCTACCGTCAAAGTTTAAGTTTGCGTTTATCTTGTAGACGCCAAGCTTGCTTGCGTGACGGGCAAAGCCCGTAAATTAATTCCTCAAAAATGAATAATAAATAACGAAAACCTATCAGCATTTGCATACTGCTAATCTCGTGACAGATTGTACTTTTTCATTTTTTCGACAAGTGTTGTACGCCTTACACCTAATATTTCTGCGGCGCGCGCAACAACGTAATCAAAACGCTCTAACGCTTGGGTAATTAAGCTTATTTCAAGCTCGGCTAAATACTCTTTAAGTTCAATGCCCTCTTCGGGTAATACGCCAGATCCCTGTTGGCTAAATTCAGGCTCTGGTTCATTATCATAATCGCTAAAACCTGAGCTAAAAATATCGTTAAAGGCATCTTTTTCAAGTAGCTCTTCAGGGTATTCAGGCTCGTAGGCATCTACCTCGATGTAGCGGTATTTATTAGGTAAATCGGGTACATCCACTACTTTTTCAGGGAACATAATCACCATGCGCTCCACTAAATTAGCAAGCTCACGGATATTACCAGGCCAAGCATGTTCTTTGAGACTCTCAACTGCGCGCTCTGTAAATTTAGCCGACGTACCACTTTGCTCATTAACACGGCGCATTAGCTCTTTAAGTAATAAAGGTATGTCGTCAGCACGCTCATTAAGTGACGGGTTTTCAATAGGAAATACATTTAAACGGTAATATAAATCTTCCCTAAAGCTGCCCTTTTCAATCATTTCCTCAAGGTTGCGGTGGGTAGCGGCAATAACACGTACATCTGCTTGAATCGCTTTTGTGCCACCTACACGCTCGTAGCTACGCTCTTGTAATACGCGAAGTAGCTTAACTTGCATTTGCAGTGGCATATCACCAATTTCATCTAAAAACAGCGTACCGCCTTGCGCTAATTCAAACCGCCCTTTACGTGCAGAAATAGCGCCGGTAAACGCCCCTTTTTCATGACCGAATAACTCACTTTCAAGAAGCTCTCCTGGAATAGCACCACAGTTTACTGGTACAAATGGCCCCGTATTGCGTTTAGATAATAAATGTACATTACGCGCAACCACTTCTTTACCCGTCCCCGACTCACCTAAAATAAGCACGTTTGCATCGGTTTTAGCCACTTGCTCTATCAAAAAGCGTACGTTTTTAACCGCGTCAGTTTCCCCTACTAAACCATCAAATGTTTTATGTGGCTTATGATGCTTGTGACTTCCAGGAAGCATACGTTGGTACTGTTGGCAGTCGTGTAATAACTGTGTGGTTACTTCGTGATTAAACGGCTCGCAAATTAAACCGACAACATTTGCAATACTAAGGAGGGGTTTAAGCGTTTCACCAATTAATAAAAAAGGCAGGGTTGGGTAGCGTTTAATTAAGCTTTCATGATCTAAGCTTTGTAATGCGCCTAAAATAACAATGCATTCTTGCTGTTGATACTTATTGCATACTTGTTCAAAATCACTTTCGTTAAGCAGCTGCACAGCTTCCCCAATAAAGGTAAGTGATGCATGTAATCCTATTGCACGGTTATTATTATTATCTAAAATCAAGATCATAGTTAGCGAGCCA
>NZ_AUTO01000289.1:0-4411 GCF_000498055.1 Pseudoalteromonas sp. TB51 | reverse complement strand
CGGCGGTTTTTTGACATAAACGCCAAAAAATAGACATCGCTATAAAACAATAATACTTAATAATTAAAACTTAAGTATTGTTTTGTTGTTTAATACTTAAAGCTAATGCCATGTCTTGTTTTTTACTTAGTGCATAAATCTACGTAGGTCAAAAATATAAACTATAATTAACTTAAGTTGAAAGCAACAATGCCGATAACTAAATAAATGCAATATGCTTGGCATTAATATTGCTTTTATTACGTACAGACGATTTCACATATTTATTTAGGATTTTCCATGGCTCATGTTTCATTAAAAAAATATTCTCAAGTGCGCGCCAGCAACATCGCAGAAATGGCGCCCTATGAGCAAATTAACCTTATTTTTAGTAACATAATTGGCCGCTTGGCCGCTACTAAAGGGTTTATTGAGCGCAAAGAAATAGAAAAAAAAGGCGAAAACATCTCTGCCTGTATTTTACTCTTAGGTGCATTACAAGACGCGCTTAATTTAGAAGTGGAACAAGATCCGAGTATTTCAAATAATTTATTAGCACTTTATGACTACTGCCAAAGACGCCTTGTGCAAGCAAATGTTGACAATGACATTGAGATTATTTCTGAAGTAGCTGGCATTATTAAAGAAATTAAAGAAGGGTGGGATAGCATTCCTGTCGATCAGCGTACTCCTGCGGTATAAGCGAATGGCTTTAGAGGAAACAAGTAAAGCTGAGCATATTAATCAATTGCTCAACAGAATCGAATTATTAGTGCAAAGCAATAACGCTGATGAAGCTCCCCCTATTATGGATACTTTAAATAGTGAACTTAAGCGCTGGTGCGAAAGTGAGAACCCGCCTACCGGTGAGCAACTTGTGGCTGTGCAAACCAATATCAACAACATTAGCAAACAAGCAAATGCTGTAAAGAATGAATCATCTAAAGCCATAATTAAGCAAAAAAAAACAGGTAAAGCAATCTCGGCTTATAAATCGGTTTAGCTACCTCTAGCAGCTTTAAACTTACTAAGCATCTTAAAGGCAATATTTAGACATAAAAAAACCGTTTTAAACGGTTTTTTTATGTTCATAATTAGTAATATTAATTAAGAGTTGTCCCTTACCACGCCGGGCATGTTTTCAAGCTGTGCCTGCACATAGCTACTTGTCGAGTTTAAGCTCGCTACCAATAAATCCATGGCGTTGTACTGAGCATATAACCTGTCAGATAACGACTCCATCTTACTCGCAAGGCTGAGGCGCTGATCATCTAAATCGTCTAATTGATTTGTTTTACTGTCTATACGGTTTTGTATAATACCATCTGAGTCGGTATAAAAGCTCATTAGCTCATCAAAGGACTGGGCAAAGCCGCCTTCGTCTTCATCAGTGCCGACAAAAAACTGCTGCACTAAATCTACATTAGATTCTATTTGCTCGTTTAGTGTTTCAGTATTGAGTGTTAAAACACCGTAGCGGTCTGTTTCTACACCTAGCTGCGAAAGCGACAGTGAATTACCATCACCTAAATCAACCGACTCAGTTATTTCCCTACGTAGTTTTGACATAACACCACGAAGGAGTGAATCCCCTGCCATTACACCAGCGCCACTTTCACCTGATGCACCTAAATTATTACTAAGCTCTAACAGTTCGTTGTAACTAGTGATAAAGCTATTTAAACCTGCTTGTATATTATTATTATTTTCAGTGACTGATATATCGCTAACATCATCGTCGGCATCATGTAATTTTTTTGCGGTAATATCCACGCCATCAATTACATTGCTAAATTCATTTGTATTGCTTGATACCGTTAATGTGCCATCAATCGTTATTTGGGCATTTTGTGCAGCGTTTACTTCTGTTAGGTTTGTAGTATGGTTTAGTGGGTCAGCGTCAGACACATCGTAAGCTAACCGTGAGAGCCCACCTGTGTCCGTATCATTGCCATCGTCATCTTGTACGGTAATAGTAATTGCGTTGTCTTCACCGGTTTCTTTACTAGTAAGCACTAAATGCTGACCTGAATCACTGGTTACTATAGTCGCTACAACCGAGTCGTTACTGTCATTGCCTGTAAAAGGGCCGTTATTAATTTGGTCTCGTAAATCTTCTAAGGTGTTAGTTGCTGACAGAACAGTTGAAAAACTGTTTTCACCTGAACCTATTGTAATTACACCCGCGCCAATGGCTTCATCGGCCGCAAATGCAGGGGATGACAATTTATGTGCTTGGGCTAATGCATCAACTTTTACATTATAGCTACCTGGCTGAGCGTCTTGATCTGCACTAATCGATATAAAATCATCACCACCAGATGCAGTGCGCTTTTGATAATTATCACTATCACCCAATGCTTCCATTGAGGTTTGCACTTTTTCAAGCGCAGATTTTAATGCTCCAACGGCTGATATATCAGTAGTTAAATTGCTTTCAGTAGTATTTAAACGAGCCTCCGCAGGTGCTTGCTCAGCATTAACTAATGCATCCACAATATCTGATACAGCTAAACCCGAGCCTAAGCCATTAAACGAAATAGACATACTTCACCTCTTTAAATACCTAAAAATAAGCTAACTAAATACACGAGTAACAATAGCTACTAAACCGTTTGGTCTATTAATAAACCTGCGGTTTCAGATAACTTAGACACTAAACTTAACACCTCTTCCGATGGATATTGCTTAATAATATCGCCGGTGTCTTTGTCGAGTACTTTAATTACATCGCGGCCAGAGTCTTCGTCTACCTGAAACTGTAAGCTGCGATTCATTTCACCCATAAAATCCTGCAATTGCTGCGCCACTTTTTCAAGCTGTTCACGCTCAAGTGGTTGCTGCCCTGCATTAGCTAATGAGCTATTAGGGTATAGCTTGTTTTGCTTAGTATTATTTAACGAGTTACTACTTTGCTGAGCGTCAGCGGTATTCGCTTTCGTATCACTTGTAGTTTTAAAGGGTAACTCCCCACCGGTTTGGCCATTGGCCCGCTCTGTATTTGCGGGCAACGCCAACCTTTCTGCGCCTAAAGCTATGGTATTCATAACGCCTCCTTAATAGACTTTACTATTATACACCATTTAATAGTAGCTTAACTTTACACTTTAAACAGCAAAAGGAGATGAGCAAAGCCATCTCCTTTTTTAAATTACTAATACTGACTTTGTGTATTAGTTTGCTATTAAGCTATAGGCTATTAACCTAATAAGCTAAGTGCCGCTTGCGGTAACTGATTTGCTTGCGACAAGATAGACGTACCTGCTTGTTGCAGTATTTGGTTCTTGGTCATTTGCGCTGTTTCTGTGGCGTAATCAGTATCTTGAATACGGCTACGTGATGCCGATGCATTTTCTTGAATATTCGCCAAATTACTTATTGTTTGACTAAAACGATTTTGCACCGCACCGAGCTCAGCACGCTCATCACCAATTTGCTGTAGTGCTGCATCAATCACATCGATTGCCGATTGTGAGCCACCTGCTGATGAAATATCTAAATTAGCAATTGACGTGAGGCTAGTCGTCGTATCAAGCGTAGCGTTGGTTGTTGTTGCACCATTTAAAGTGCCTGTACCAGTAACACTTAATGTAGAAAAGTCAGAATCTAATACTGCATTAGAAACATCTAAACGCCCAGTAATTGTTGATGTTTTGTTTACGGTTGTGTCTGCTGTTGCAGATACTGTTACACCACCAGCAATAACTGCAGTGCCATCGTAAGCAGATACCGTACCATCTAACCCATCAGTAGCACCACCTTGAATTTCCATTGTTACATCAATGTTTTCGCCACTAGCGTTAGTAAACACCAATAAATCATCACCGGTAGTACCTGTATTATTTACAACCGAAGCAGTAATACCTTTAGCAGCTAGTGCTTCTGTTGTTGCTGGGTCAATGGCGGTTTTTAATGCTGCAACTGTACCATCACCCGTTGCCGCAGCCGTTGCTGTAATTTCTACACCAGCAACATTAAGTGTAACAACGTCTGTAGCGGTTGTATTCGTATCTCCAAATCCACCCACAGCAACTTGCGTGGTTGCACCTACGCCAAACACCCCTTCGGTGCTGTTGAATTGCCCAGCTAAATCTGCTGCGCTCATACCTGTGGTTAAATCTATGTTATTAGTTTTGCCGCCAGCTGTGACGCTTAATGAATCCGTATCTGCAAATGTTTTAGCTGTTTCACTGGCACCTGAAAATCCGGTAATTGCAGCTAAATCAAACCCTTTACCTCTTAGGCCTATATCCTCAGCGGCTGCAGAGTTTAAGGTTACGCCAATGGTTTGGTTACTGTCTGAACCTACTTGAAACTGCTGTGTACCGTAGTCGCCATTTAATAGTTTTTGCCCACCAAAGGTGGTGGTATCGGCTATACGGGTCAACTCAGTTTGCAAAGCGGTTACTTCTTTTTGCAGCGCTTCGCGGTC
>NZ_AUTO01000288.1:0-2714 GCF_000498055.1 Pseudoalteromonas sp. TB51 | reverse complement strand
AGCGTTGGTTGTTGTTGCACCATTTAAAGTGCCTGTACCAGTAACACTTAATGTAGAAAAGTCAGAATCTAATACTGCATTAGAAACATCTAAACGCCCAGTAATTGTTGATGTTTTGTTTACGGTTGTGTCTGCTGTTGCAGATACTGTTACACCACCAGCAATAACTGCAGTGCCATCGTAAGCAGATACCGTACCATCTAACCCATCAGTAGCACCACCTTGAATTTCCATTGTTACATCAATGTTTTCGCCACTAGCGTTAGTAAACACCAATAAATCATCACCGGTAGTACCTGTATTATTTACAACCGAAGCAGTAATACCTTTAGCAGCTAGTGCTTCTGTTGTTGCTGGGTCAATGGCGGTTTTTAATGCTGCAACTGTACCATCACCCGTTGCCGCAGCCGTTGCTGTAATTTCTACACCAGCAACATTAAGTGTAACAACGTCTGTAGCGGTTGTATTCGTATCTCCAAATCCACCCACAGCAACTTGCGTGGTTGCACCTACGCCAAACACCCCTTCGGTGCTGTTGAATTGCCCAGCTAAATCTGCTGCGCTCATACCTGTGGTTAAATCTATGTTATTAGTTTTGCCGCCAGCTGTGACGCTTAATGAATCCGTATCTGCAAATGTTTTAGCTGTTTCACTGGCACCTGAAAATCCGGTAATTGCAGCTAAATCAAACCCTTTACCTCTTAGGCCTATATCCTCAGCGGCTGCAGAGTTTAAGGTTACGCCAATGGTTTGGTTACTGTCTGAACCTACTTGAAACTGCTGTGTACCGTAGTCGCCATTTAATAGTTTTTGCCCACCAAAGGTGGTGGTATCGGCTATACGGGTCAACTCAGTTTGCAAAGCGGTTACTTCTTTTTGCAGCGCTTCGCGGTCAGACGTTGAGTTAGAGCCATTCGCTGACTGCAGGGCAAGCTCTCGCATACGTTGTAAGATATCGGTAGATGACTGCAATGCGCCCTCAGCGGTTTGCGCCATTGAAATACCATCGTTAGCATTACGCTGCGCTACACCTAAACCACTAATTTGCGAGGTTAAACGCGTGCTAATTTGCATACCTGCTGCGTCATCTTTGGCACTGTTAATACGCATACCCGAAGCCAAGCGCTCCATTGAGGTGGCCAGACCTTCACCCGATTTTGCTAAGTTACGCTGGGCGTTGAGTGACGATACATTGGTATTTACTGAAATAGCCATAATAAAACTCCTAATTACTTTCGTAATATTACTGTTTAATTTAATCAAGCGCTTTCACAATTATCTGCTCAAGCCCTGTACTAATTAACTTAACGGCAGAGATTTATTTAACTTTAGCTTTTTTTAGAAATAATTTAATAATTTTATAATTAATTACTTTACAACAGCTTATACCTCTAATTTATCACCTTTAACTTCCAAAAATAAAAAACGCACTTCAAAATAAAGTGCGTTTATATAAACCAGCATCAGTAAAACAAATACTAACCACCTAGTAAGCTAATTGCAGCTTGTGGTATCTGATTCGCCTGCGACAAGATTGAGGTACCCGCTTGTTGCAATATTTGGTTTTTGGTCATGTGTGCTGTTTCTGTGGCGTAATCGGTATCCATAATACGGCTACGTGAGGCCGATGCATTTTCTTGCACATTCGCTAGGTTGCTAATTGTTTGACTAAAACGGTTTTGGGTAGCACCGAGCTCAGCACGCTCATTACCAATTTGCTTAAGCGCAGCGTCAATTACGTCAATTGCCGACTGTGAGCCACCCGCAGTTGAAATATCAAGGGTTGCTACTGAACTAAGACTAGTCGTGGTATCAAGCGAAGCGTTGGTTGTTGTTGCACCATTTAAAGTGCCTGTACCAGTAACACTTAATGTAGAAAAGTCAGAATCTAATACTGCATTAGAAACATCTAAACGCCCAGTAATTGTTGATGTTTTGTTTACGGTTGTGTCTGCTGTTGCAGATACTGTTACACCACCAGCAATAACTGCAGTGCCATCGTAAGCAGATACCGTACCATCTAACCCATCAGTAGCACCACCTTGAATTTCCATTGTTACATCAATGTTTTCGCCACTAGCGTTAGTAAACACCAATAAATCATCACCGGTAGTACCTGTATTATTTACAACCGAAGCAGTAATACCTTTAGCAGCTAGTGCTTCTGTTGTTGCTGGGTCAATGGCGGTTTTTAATGCTGCAACTGTACCATCACCCGTTGCCGCAGCCGTTGCTGTAATTTCTACACCAGCAACATTAAGTGTAACAACGTCTGTAGCGGTTGTATTCGTATCTCCAAATCCACCCACAGCAACTTGCGTGGTTGCACCTACGCCAAACACCCCTTCGGTGCTGTTGAATTGCCCAGCTAAATCTGCTGCGCTCATACCTGTGGTTAAATCTATGTTATTAGTTTTGCCGCCAGCTGTGACGCTTAATGAATCCGTATCTGCAAATGTTTTAGCTGTTTCACTGGCACCTGAAAATCCGGTAATTGCAGCTAAATCAAACCCTTTACCTCTTAGGCCTATATCCTCAGCGGCTGCAGAGTTTAAGGTTACGCCAATGGTTTGGTTACTGTCTGAACCTACTTGAAACTGCTGTGTACCGTAGTCGCCATTTAATAGTTTTTGCCCACCAAAGGTGGTGGTATCGGCTATACGGGTCAACTCAGTTTGCAAAGCGGTTACTTCTTTTTGCAGCGCTTCGCGGTC
>NZ_AUTO01000287.1:0-28751 GCF_000498055.1 Pseudoalteromonas sp. TB51 | reverse complement strand
CATTAATACTTAATCATTTTCAGGGGCTAAATGTGTCGCTATCTGCGTTAAAAAATTCTCATTTAGAACAACTAAATAGCGAATTTTTTGCCTTGCTATCAACACGTTTATCCATCCTCAAAATAGATCACTTAATTATGCGGATTGGTATTAGAATTATTTTAACAACGCAAATTAGCTAGTCAGCTAAAAACTCTTTAAATACAGTTTCAAACTTGTGTAATTTAGGTGCTATTAAAATACTACAGTAACCCTGCTGTGGGTTTTCGTTGTAGTAATCTTGATGATAATGCTCTGCTGGGTAATATGTGGTAGCAGGGCTAACCTCTGTCACTATTGGCTCGCTAATATGGTTTTGTAACTGGGCTATCATCTCATTGGTTTTATTTAATTGTGCATCGTTGTGGTAATAAACAACACTTCTATACTGTGTGCCAATATCGTTACCTTGGCGATTTAATTGCGTGGCATCGTGTAACGTAAAAAACATGCTAAGCAGTGTTTCAAAACTCACTACAGCGCTGTCAAATTCCAGTTGCACAACCTCAGCATGGCCTGTTGTACCAGAGCAGACCGATTTATACGTGGGGTTGTCGGTATGGCCGCCGGTGTAACCTGAGCTTACGTTTAGTACACCTTTTACTCGTCTGAATGCAGCGTCTATACACCAAAAACAGCCTCCACCAAATGTTGCTAGTTGTGTTGATGTGCTCATAAGTTGTCCTAATTATGTATGTTACAGTATTAAGGCGAGCATAAATTGAATACGCCGTAACAGCAAGTTACGGCGCAGTGTAAGCTCAGTTAAATTTCTTCGCTGTCTTTTAACGGGTGAGAGTCGGCTTGCTTATTTAATTTTTGCTGTAAGAACTCTGGCGACTGTGTGTTGCGGGCTAGGGCATAATACGCTGCAGGCACAACATAAAGTGTTAGCAATGTTGATACAATAACCCCTGTAAATACCACCACACCAATTACCATGCGGCTCTCTGCGCCTGGGCCTGATGCCAATACTAAAGGCACTGCGCTCATTACCGTAGTCAGAGAGGTCATTATTATTGGGCGCAGGCGCTGAGTGGCCGCTTGCAAAATAGCCTCGCTAAATTCTACGCCTTTATCACGCAGTTGGTTGGTAAATTCGACTATTAAAATACCATTTTTAGCGCTTAAACCTATCAGCATTACAATACCAATTTGGCTATAAATATTAAGCGTTAAGCCCGTTGCCCATAGGCCAAACATGGCACCCATTAGGCCAAGTGGTACTGTTAGCATAATGACAAATGGGTGCATAAAGCTTTCAAATTGCGCAGCTAAAACTAAAAAGGTCACAGTTAGGGCAAGCACAAATACATAGGTCATGGCCGATGCGCCTTCGTAATATAATTGTGATTCACCTTTATAATCTACAGCGCCGTCAATGTCGTTTTCTTCTGCAGCTACTTTGTTTAAAAAGTTAAGTGCTTGTTCCAGTGTATAGCCGTCCGCAAGATTAGCGCTTAGTGTAATGGCGCGCATTCGGTTATAACGGTTTAAGCGCGATGCTGTGGCCTCTTCTTTTAAGCTTATAAGGCTATCTAGTGGGACCAGTTCACCACTGCGTGATTTAAGGTAAATATTTGAAATATCAGTAGGGTTTGTAAAGTCTTGTTTAGTGCCTTTTAAAATTACATCGTATTCTTCACCACGGTCAATAAAGGTGGTAACACGGCGCTGCCCTAACATGGTTTCAAGCGTGGTGCCTACATCTGATACCGACACACCTAAATCGGCGGCTTTGTTTTTATCTATGCTGACTAAAAATTGTGGAAAGGTTTCTTTATAGTCGTGATCGATTCTTACCAAGCCTGGATTTTTTTCTGCGCGCTCTATAATGCGGTCGCGCCAATCAGCAAGTTGCTCGTAATCGTTACCTTGTAGTACAAACTCAATCGGGCGAGAAGAGCCACCACCGCCAATACCACGGCGCATAATAGCAAAGGCACGTACATCTGTTACTTCGGTCATTTTGGCGCTTATTTCGTCCATAACTTCCCAGGTAGAACGCTTGCGTTTATCCCAATCGGCCATACCAACGATAGCAACACCGCCACTGCCGCCCCAGCCCGGTACGCGCACTAAAACACGGCTTAATTCGCCAGCTTCTGAGTAAGGAAGCAGGCGCTCTTCTATTTTAGCCATGTTGGCTGCGTTATTTTCATAACTTGCGCCTTCAGGGCCGCTCATCATAATAAAAAAGGTACCGCGGTCTTCTTTTGGCGTAAGCTCAGAAGGCACTTGTAAAAACAACGAGTAGCTAACAAAACCAGCAAGTACTAGGCTTATCATTAGGCCCCATTTTTTGGTCATATTTGAGGTAAGTGATTGGCGGTAACTGTTTTCAACTTTGCTAAAAACACGGTCCATCCATTGGCTAAATTTACTTTCTTTTTCTGACGCTTTTAAAACTTTAGAGCACAGCGCCGGCGAGAGGGTAAGGGCAGTAATACTAGAGAAAAACACCGCGGCACTTACAGCCATTGCAAACTCTGTAAACAAGGCGCCAATTCGCCCATCCATAAATACTAAAGGTACAAACACCGAAATAAGCACAAGCGTTGTCGCAATAATTGCAAAGCCTACTTCGCGGGCACCTCTAAAGGCTGCTAATAAGGGAGGCTCGCCAAGCTCAATACGACGGTGAATATTTTCAAGCATTACAATGGCGTCATCTACGACCAAACCAATCGCTAATACCAGCGCAAGTAAGGTTAATAAGTTGATTGAATAACCCATGGCAAGTAAAAACATAAAGCTGCCAACAAGTGCTACAGGCACAGTAACGGCGGGGATAAGCGTAGCGCGAATATTACCTAAAAAGATAAATATTATTAACACCACTAACCCCATAGAAATGGCAAGCGTGCTATATACTTCGTTGATTGACTCTTTAATAAAAATAGACGAGTCGTAGCTGTCTTGAATAGTGGTGCCCTCTGGCAAATTACGTTTTATTTTTTCAAGTTCACTGCGGGCGTTGTCTACCACTGTTAAGGTGTTTGCTTTAGCTTGCTTTACTATGCCAAGGCCAATCATGTTACGGCCGTTACCACGGAACAGGCTTTCATCGTCGGCGGCTTCTAAATGTACATCGGCAACTTCACCTAAACGCACAAGGTAGCCGTCTTCACCGCGTTTAATAACTAAGTTTTGAAAATCACGTTGGTCTTTATAGCTACGCGCTGTACGTACGGTAAAATCGCGGTCGATAGATTCAATTTCACCTGCTGGTAGCTCTACGTTTTCGCTGCGTAGGGTGTTTTCGATATCACTTGAAGTGATCCCACGAGCAGCCATGGCCTGGCGGTTTAGCCAAATTTTCATGGCGTATTGGCGCTCACCACCAATACGTACATTTGAAACGCCATCTACAACGGCTAATCGGTCGACAATAAAGCGCTGTGCATAATCGCTCAATTGCAGCGAGTTCATGGTTTCACTGTTAAGTACAAACCAAGCAATAGGACTCTCGTCGCTGTTTGACTTAGACACCTCTGGTGGGCGTACTTGCTCTGGTAGGTTATCTAGTGCGCGAGCTACTCGCTCTCGTACATCGTTTGAGGCTGCGTCAATATCACGGCTTATATCAAACTCAATAACGATATTAGAGCGCCCATTTCTGCTTGAAGAATTAATACTTTTAATGCCTTCAATACCCGATATCCGGTTTTCTAATATTTGCGTTATTTTTGTCTCGACTATTTCTGCCGAAGCACCAGTGTAGTCAGTACTAATACTGACAATAGGGGTTTCAATATCTGGGTATTCTCTAAGTGGTAGCATCGAAAAAGCCACCAAGCCAAATGTTAGCAGTAGTAAGTTAATTACTATGGCAAAAACAGGGCGTTTAACACTCGTATCTGTAATTTTCACCGATTAACCCTCAACACTTACTTTGCTACCAGGGCGAATTTTAATAATGCCTTCGGTAATCACTTGCTCGCCATCGCTAAGGCCTTCATCAATCGCTACCCAGCCGTTATTTCTGCCAGCAACATGTACTTCTACCTTATTGGCAATACCCTCTTTTACTTGGTATACAAAATGTTTATCTTGCAGTGGGATCACGGCTTTTTCTGGCACCATAAGCGCCTGATTACTACTAAGCTCCAAAGCGGTGTTTAAAAGCATACCAGGGCGTAATAACCCGGATTTATTAGCAAAGCTTGCGGTTACTTCTACACTGCGAGTAATCGAGTCGATACGAGAACTAATATGGGTCACTTTGCCGGTAAAAGTGCGCCCTGGGTAGGCATCGTTTTGAGTATGTACTTTCATGCCTAGGTTAAGTTGAGATAAATATTTTTCAGGGACTTTAAAGTCAACTTTTATAATACTAATATCATCAAGCGTTGTAATAATTGTATCGCTACTTACATAAGCACCAACCGACACTTCTCGTTTGCCTAATAAGCCAGAAAACGGCGCGGTAATTAGCATTTCATCAAGTTTGGTTTTAGCGCTTTCTAGTTGGGCTTGCGTGGCATCTACGCGAGAAAGCTGCTCTTCTAATAATGATTTAGCAGTAGATTGCGTACGAGAAAGCTCAGTAAGGCGGCTTAACTGACGTTTTTCTTCTTTTAAGTTAATGCCTAGCTCTTTTACAGCGTATTGTTCTTGCTGATTTTGCAGCTGCACAAGGCGTTGGCCTTTACTTACTAAGTCGCCATCTTCAAAATATATGTGTGTAACATAATCGCTTTGTGCGCTTTTTATATAAATTGCTTGGTTTGCGCGTGCACTGCCTATGGCTTCAATCATAACGGTGTTTTCTTGAGACGATACCGTATGAGCCATTACCTGTGTGGGTGTATCACTTGAATTAGATTGTTCGCCATGGCTAGATGGAAAATATAAGTACACACTTAAAATAACAAGAAGCGTAATTAAAAATGGAAAAAGAGCTTTACCTGACTGTTTTGAATACATCGTTTTCATACCTGAAAATAAATTGTAAGTATTGTACGAAATAAGACCGTGAAAAGGCGGTTATGTGTCTCATAAATTTGTGCGTTAGGCGTAAAAATTTATGAGACTAATTACTTGTTCCCATTTAACACTAAAATTATGATAAAACGATGAAGCAACCACCACAGTGTAAAACCTGTTTAACAATGAGAAAAATAATACTTTGGGGTATTGTTATGTTTTTATTTTATATGGCTTTTTACCAATATGGGTAAGCCAAGTTCAATAATAAAATACAGGGCGCAAGGGGCGCGCAATGGCATTGAAGTACTTACTGTAGGCAGCGTAGGTTTAGTATTTATTATGCTGTTTAATTTACTGCGCCCGGGTGAAATTAGCTTAATAGAAATTTTTTTAGTAAGCATGTGCATAGCTGCTATTTTTATTGGTTTTTTAAAAACACAGGAACCTTATTACAGTTTAGTGCTTAGTGAGTCCTTACTTGTGTATCAGCATAAGTATGGCCAGTGGCAGTTACATGTTAGTAACTTACACCACAGCGGTATTCCTAAGGTGGCTGACGGCCTTGAATACCTTGAATTAAACGCAGTAGGTTTAAAACTCAATGATATGGACGAATTTTTAAGCGCTATACACCCACGCATTGCCGGAAAACTACTGATAGAGCAGCGTAATTTATTTATGCAAGCTGTTCAAAAACATTGCAAAAATGGCAATTGCCCATCAGAATGGCTAATAGAAGAGACACAATACACCTCACCTAAAGGATTTAGCTATACTGGACTTATAGCTATGTTTGCTAACAGAGCCAAGCACCTTGAGTTGTTAACGGGATATAACTTACTGTTACCCGCAAGTGTATTAGAGACAGACATTTGGTCGTTCAGTGCCGATTTAAATAAATGGAAACGCGCACCTGAACGGTTTATAGCATCGCAAGTTGGACACTAAATGCGATAGTAGGAAAAATAATGAGCCAAGAAAGATCTTTTATAAAGAGTGGTCGCAATACCATCATCCATAAAGATAAAAAGCTTGATCTAGTCATTGTAAATGCAGAGCAGCACCCACGTATAAAGGTAACTCAAAATGGTTTGGAGCCATTTAAAGAGGATCTACCTAAAAACCGGCGTGATGCCAAAGAGCGTTACCTTGAAATTGTTAATGTAAGTAGCGCTGATATTTTTGGTGAAGAAAAACAGCTGTTGTTTATTCAGGCGCTTGATGGGCGTGAATACAAAGTAGATTACTCAAAAATAGGCACTAAGCTGTTTGTGCGTATTCATCAAGATACGTATATGTAATACCAATCCACAATAATGCTTAATCATTTTGCGACACGTTTTCCAGCCTCAAAATGGATCACTTAATTAAGCGAATTGGTATAACTCTAAATGGCACCTTTATTGCTAGTGATTACACTATAGTAATTATTTGACATTATAGGTGCGTTTTATGAAAGCGTTTGCTTTTACTCCCCTTATATCTTGTTTTTTATTGGCTGCCTGTGGCGGTGGAGGCGGCGGTAGTGAAGACTCTACTGTTGAAACCTCGGTTAATGCCGGAACCGATCTTCAAGTTGTAGAAAAAACAGAGTTTACAATCACCGCACAAGGCTCACCAGATGACGGTACCTTTACTTGGCAGCGCGTTAGCGGCCCATCTGTGGACGGCTTCCCGCTTGAAGGTGCAGAGCAAACAATTACTGCGCCCGATGTTAAAGCCGACAGTGAACTTGTTCTATCTGTAAGCTATCAAACAGATAACGGCAGCTTAGTTAGTGACAACGTGAGCATATTTATTACCTCAAGTAATCAATTACCGCTTGCTGTTGTTAGTCAAACAGCCCCTGAAACACTGCCTTCAACCTATAACGACACCGTAACGTTAAGCGCTGAAGAGTCGAGCGACCCTGACGAAAATGGCCAAATTAATAGCTATCAGTGGCAATTAATTTCAGGTCCTGATTTAGATGTAACCGACTTTGACAACTCTACGGTAAGTTTTAGCCACCCGCTGCTTGAATCAAATACTAATTTAATATGGCAATTAAGCGTTACCGACGACGAGGGTGGCGAGGCAAGTACTGAATACAGTATGACATTAAATAAAACAGACGAGCTGGTTGTGGCCAATGCCGGAGATGACCAAAACGTTGAAGAATTTGAGGAAGTGACCTTAGATGCAAGTGAAAGTGACACCCTAACAGATACGTTTTCGTGTAGCTGGCAACAATTAACAGGCAATGCCGAAACGCTGGCAAATACTAGCCAATGTACCACGACATTTTTTGCCTCCGACGTTGATTTAGATACCACATCGAGCTTTGAAGTCACTGTTACTGATTCTAAAGGGCGCACTGACACCGATACCGTATTTATTGACGTATCACCAAAAGCATTAGGGTTAATTAACGACAGTGGCCTAGGCGAGTGTTATAACAATACCCAGCGTATCAATTGCCAAAGTAGTGACTTTCCGGGTCAAGATGCAGAGCTTGGCCGAGACAGCTTTGCCAACCAACTCGATAAAGCAGGCCAAGGTAACCTTGCGTTTGACTACACTAAGCTAAATCAGTTTGCTGATGAAGTAGCGGATGATAGTGACGACTTTACTTGTATACGCGACAACGTAACGGGGCTTGTGTGGGAAGTGAAAAGTGTAGAGTCAGGTACATTACCTAATACCACATTACGCGATGGCCAAAATCATTACTTTTGGGATTTAGGCACGACAACCTTTACCGATACCAGTACCGCTAATACCACCTGCCCAGATGATACAAGCTGTGGTGTGCAAACCTATATAAATGAAGTGAACGACATAGATTTTTGCGGCGGTACCAATTGGCGCTTACCAACTTACACTGAGCTGTTGAGCTTAATAGATTATGGCAAGCAGGGCGAAAACGTATTAATTGATGAAGCGTTTTTTCCAAATATGCCAGAAGCAGGCGCTATAGATGATGTGAATTTACCGTACTGGACATCGCAAACTGCAGCAGATGGTACCAGCTTATCGCAAGCATACATTATCGATATGAGCAACGGGAATGACTTAGCCTACCCGAAAGAAAAATACGCGTATGTACGTTTAGTCAGAAGCCGATAGGAGAAAATCATGAAAACATGCTTACTATTTTCAATGGCTGTATTTAGCGTAAGCTTTCAACTAGCCGCAGCGCAAACGTGTTACGACGGGGCGGATACAACAACACCAACCACTCGCTTCACTCTTAATGACGATGGCACAGTGTTAGATACAGAAACAGGCCTAATGTGGCAACGTTGTAGCTACGGACAAGTTTACGATAGCGACACTGAAACATGTACAGGCTCTTCTCCGTCACTTAATTGGCAAGAAGCACTCACAGGCGCAGAAAACGACACCACTGCCGATTACGACGATTGGCAGGTGCCTAATGTTAAAGAGCTTGCCAGTATTTTAGAGCACAGCTGCACCGAGCCAAGTATTAACGAAGAGGTGTTTTTAGGCACTAAATTGCAAAACTACTGGAGTAATACCTCAGGGGTAAGCACGATGAGCTCAGCATGGGTTTACCAGTTTGATAGCGGGCTTAATAGCTTACATGCTAAAACCAGTGACGTGTATTTACGTTTGGTGCGTTACGAAAACTAAGTAAAATAAAATAGCTAAGCACTTAGCTTTAATACAAAAGCGCCGCTAAATTTAGCGGCGCTTTTTTGTTTTACATAAATTTACGTTATTTCAATAATAAAGCGCATACAACGTTGTTACTTTGTCGTTTTTTTTGCCATTATAGGCCGAGTTTTAATGACGAAGGAACATTGCGGTGTATTTAAGCTACTTTGGCTTGAGCGAAAAGCCATTTTCGATCTCGCCCAACCCCCATTATTTATTTTTAAGCGAACGCCACAAAGAGGCACTTGCCCATTTAACCTATGGTTTAGGCGAAGATGGCGGGTTTGTATTGCTAACCGGCGAAGTGGGAACAGGCAAAACCACCATTACCCGCAGTATGTTAGAGCAACTGCCAGAGAACACTCAAGTTGCAATGATCCATAATCCGGCGCTGTCGGAGCTTGAGCTTTTGGCCAGTATTTGTGATGAGCTAAACATTACTTACGATGCCCAAAATGCCACCCTTAAAAGTTTAACCGACATTATTAAGCAGCACCTAGAGGCTAATAACAAAGCGGGCGGGCACACAATTTTAATTATTGATGAAGCGCAGCTCCTTGCCCCCGATGTGCTTGAGCAATTACGACTATTAACCAACATAGAAACTGATCATAAAAAACTGTTACAAATAGTCTTAGTGGGTCAACCAGAGCTTCAGGCATTATTAAAACGTACTGAGCTTAGGCAGTTAGCGCAGCGAATTACAGCACGGTATCATTTATTACCGCTCACCCAAGGGCAAACAGTTGCGTATATAAAGCATCGTTTACATATTGCCGGGTGTGATAAAGGCGTGTTTTCGCTCGATGCCATGCAAGCTGTACATCAGTTAACTGGCGGCATTCCACGCTTAATGAATTTAGTCTGTGAGCGCGCGTTAGTCGGGGCTTTTTCTAAGCAGCAGCTTATTGTTGATAGTGATATTATAAAACAATCAGCCCAAGAATCACTGCCTATGGACTTTGTGGCTGCGCAGAATAATGCGCCTAAATCCTCTGGCCGTGTTTATTATTACTTAGCATTTGCTGCTTTGTTTGCAGTAGGTGTTGGCATGTCGTTTATTATATAGTTAGGTAATTTATGTCTTATTTATTAGATGCATTAAAGCAATCTCAACAAGCAGATATGAGCGCCGAGCAATATGATTTGCAGTCAGCGCAGTTAAAACAGCAGCAAGCACTTACGCGCTATAAAAAAATGGTGTGGCTACTTGGCGGCGCAATTGCAGCATTTATTGCCATAGCGGGTGGCTTTACAGCAGGTAAGTGGTTTCAAAGCAGCGCACTATTAAAAACAACCCAGCCGGTTGACGTTGTTAGCACTGATAGCAAAAAACAAAAACAAGCAGTAACAGATGAGCCAGCTACAGCGCAAAATAAAGCCGCAAAGCCTGTAACATCACCTTCTTCAGAGGCTGAAAAAAATAGTAATAAAGCAACGATTGAAGGGCAGTTGGTGTATGTACAAACACCTACCGGGGTACAAAAAATGTTGCTTACCCCACAAGGGCAGTATATCCCTATTAATGATAATCCGGCGCAGCAGCAACCAGGTTACAATGTGCAACCCCCTATAAATGCTAACGGGTATAATCAAAATGCGTTTAATCAGCCGACTTACAATGCACAGCTACCTAATACGCAAAGCTATAATCCACTTGCTTATAATGCACACGGCCAAAACACGCAATTTATGCAGCCACAAACACAAAATACAAGCTCAGCAGGTTTAGATATGAGCAAGTATAAAGTGCTTGGAAAACCACTGAATGGTGAGAATACCCCAAGCACGCAAGCGCCGCAAAGTAGTCCGGAGCTTGATGCTGTACCGAGTAAATTAAAAGATGCCTTTGCGCAAGCGATAAAAGACTCGGAGCAAGAACAAGATTACGAAGTAACGCAGGCCTCTCGCAGTTCATCTCGAGTTAAACCGGTTGAGCTATTACCAGATGGCTTACAAGCCATGCTGCCAAGCATTAAATACCAAGCACATATATACTCTTCAAGTGCAGATAAACGCTGGATAAAGCTTAATGGGAGAGAGCTACACGAAGGGGAGAGCATTGGGGCACTAACAGTGCGCGAAATTACCCCAGAGCAAAGTGTACTTGATTTTGATGGTTATGAATTCAGTATTAAAGCTTTGCAGGATTGGCCGCAATAAAGCGCAGCTAATAAAGTAAAGCCGCAAAACTGCGGCTTTACTTTTTAACTCAGGGTAAAATAGCGTTTTTGTAAAAGCGCTCTAAATCAATGTTGTAGTCGGTCGGCTTAACAGTTGATTCGAGCTTGTCAGCTGTTTTTTTATTTGCCAAGTTTATATCTTGCATTTCCGTGTAGCGACCGTGTTTAGCACTATAAAATGTTTTAACCACCGGCTTTAAAGGTGTTTCAGGGTTACTCTGTGTAACCAAGCCTACTTTTTGGCTAGATAAGCGCACTAAGGTGCCTACTGGGTGAATGCCAATACATTGGATAAACTTAGTAAGTAGTTCACCATCAAAACTATCAGGGCAACCATCTTTTAAAATTTTAAACGCTTTTATAGGCTCCATACCGGCTTTATATACCCGCTCTGCCGTAAGTGCATCATATACATCTACAATTGACGTCATACGCACGTATTGGCTTATCTCATCACCTTTTTTGGCAAACGGGTAGCCTTTTCCGTCTAACCGCTCATGGTGTAGGCCGGCAATATCTACAGCAATCCCCGTTAATCCTGCTTCTTCCAAAATTTGCTTAGAATACAGAGCATGGTTTTGCATAATTTTAAATTCGTCATCACTAAAGCGGCCCGGTTTATTGAGCACTTTGTCAGGAATTTTAATTTTTCCTATGTCATGCAACAAAGCACCTGTAGTGAGCTCTACAATAATGTCGCGTTCTATGCCTAAGTGCTTTGCAAAAATACCCATTAAAATAGAAACGTTGATAGAGTGCTCTAATAAGTAAGCATCTTTTTGACGCATTTGGGTCAAGCAGGCTAGGGCATCTTGGTTTCTAAAAATAGAGTCCATAAAGCCACTGGCAAGCTCTTTAAAAGGCGCTATGTCTATATCTCTACCCGCTTTTATATCGCCAAAGGCCTTTTGTTGAAGTGTTTTAGCTTCGTCGTAGAGCTTTTTAGCTTTGCCCATTTCTTGTTCACTACTGTGAACTTTAAGCCAAGGGTCGCGTTTTTTAATCTCAGCCTTAGGCGCTGGGGCTTGGGTGTCGGGCTCGGGTGTAGTTAATGTTTTATCTGGATCTATCTCTATTTCTAAAATGCCCGCTTTTTTGAGCTTATCGATACTCGTCTGAGTTTTAACCCAGCCTTGGTTTTTAATTTTAATGCGCCCAGTTTGTTTTGTAACACTTTGAACAAACATGCCAGGCTGTAATTGCGAAATAGAGATAACTTTCAATTTTTTTTGCTTCTGTAATGGGTCTTTGTTTAAATTAGCATCATTATACGTTTCAATATAAAAAAAAAGGCACTTTTTAAGTGCCTTTTTTTACATTTTTAGTTAATTAGTATTGGATGGGCTATTCGTCATCTTCTACTAGGGTCATCAGTGAAGTATTACCACCAGATGCGGTAGTATCTATACTGATCGTTTTTTCAGTAATTAAGCGCTTAATTAACGTATCGTAATACTCTGAAGTAATTACTGGTAAAATAGCGCCTTTACGCTGTGCAAGTTGTTGGCTGAAGTAACCTAAACGAGACGAACGTGCAGCAACCACCGCACCCGCTAAGTGAGGGTGAGCCAAAATAGCTTGTAGCTGATTAGGTTTTGCAACCTGGAACACGCCCTCAGCAACGCCTGTGGCAATAAACTTATCTTTAAAGGCTACCGCTTCATCGTAAAATAGCTCTGATGCTACGGTAATTACTGTATTACCTGCAGCAAGTGCTGTGATGATTGAAAGCGCCCAAAAGTTAAATGACGTGCTTTTATCTGCATAACATACTACACAACCACGTGCTTCAAGGTGCAAGGTGTTTGATTCACCAGTAGGCCCAGGTAAAGTAGTAAACTTACGCATGTGTTTTTCTAAACGGTTAAGTTGTGCACGCGCTTCTGAAAGCGTTAATGCCAAATCGTCCGCTAGGTCATCAATAATTTCGACCGTTGCTACTTTAGCAAGCAACTGACGAACAGCCGATACACGGTCATTTAGCGGTGTTGCACGCCAAATTTTCTCATCGCGCATTGAGTTAGCCATTAGCTTTTCAACTTGCTCGTTTGCACCGCTGTAATGGTGTAAATCAAGCTCATCTGGCGTTAGGTTAGTCATTTGCACGTTATCAGGTGATGCTTTCTCTTTTACTAAACGCTGCAGGTAGTTAGGGCCACCGGCTTTAGGGCCAGTACCAGATAAACCACGGCCACCAAATGGTTGCACACCTACAATGGCACCAATCATGTTGCGGTTTACATATACGTTACCCGCACGCGACATTTTAGCTAGGTACTCACAACGCTCTTCAATACGTGAGTGAACACCCATTGTTAAGCCATAACCTGTGTTGTTAATTTGGTCAATCACGTTGTCGATATCATTCGCTTTAAAGCGAACAATGTGCACACATGGACCAAATACTTCACGTTTAAGTACTGATAAATCTTCGATTTCGTATAAACGAGGGGCAAAAAAGTAGGCGCCATTTTCGGTGTTATCAGGGATCTTACACTCGTAATGAAGTGTTGCATTACCTTTTAAGTATTCAACATGATCATTTAGCGTTTTAAGGGCTTTTTCATCAATTACTGGGCCTACATCGGTAGAAAGTAATGACGGGTCGCCAATATGCAGCTCGGCGAGTGCGCCTTTAAGCATTTCAATAATGCCATCGGCTACATCTTCTTGTATAAATAATACACGCAGTGCTGAACAGCGCTGGCCTGCACTTTGGAAACCTGAGCTTATTACATCATCAACAACTTGCTCTGGCAGCGCTGTTGAATCCACAATCATACAGTTTTGGCCACCGGTTTCTGCAATTAACGGTACTTGAATATCGTTACGCGCAGCCAGTGTTTGTGAAATCAGTGTGCCTGTTTCTGTAGAACCGGTAAACATAACAGCCTGAATACGCTCATCAGGTACAATTGTTTTACCTACCTCAGAACCACGGGCAATCACCGGCTGTACTACATGCTCTGGTAAGCCAACCGAAAGCATTAACTCAATAGCGCGAAGTGCGATTAAGCTTGTTTGCTCTGCAGGTTTTGCAATAACAGTATTACCAGTCACTATCGCAGCGGCCACCTGACCTAAGAAAATAGCAAGCGGGAAGTTCCACGGGCTAATACATAAAATTACACCGCGTGCTTCAAAGCGCTCATCGCTTGCAAGTTCTTCTGCACGTGCCGCGTAGTAGCGACAAAAATCAACGGCTTCACGTACTTCGTCAATACCATCTTGCGCAATTTTACCGGCTTCTTTAATACATATAGCTACGAGCTCATCGTGGTGACGCTCTAGAATATCTGCCACGCGGCGTAATAAATTAGCACGCTCTTTTACAGATGTTTGCGACCATGACTCAAACGCCGCTTCTGCATTGGCCAAAATGTCTTTCATCTCATCGCCAGATTGGAGTTTAACGTGGCCGATGATTTCGTTGTGATTAGCTGGGTTTTTAACTGCTAATGCGCCTTCAGGTACTTGGCTTTGATCAATTAAGTGATCGTTAAACCAGTTTTCAAGGTTTTCTTTGAATGGCGTAATTACATTAATATCGGTTAAGTCCATGCCTTTAGAGTTAGCACGTTCATCGCCGTATAAGTCGATTGGCATTTTAATTTGCGTATTGTACTTATTACGTAAACCTTGCAGTGTTTCTACTGGATCAGGTAATAGCGACTCAACAGGTTTAGTGGTATCTACAATGGCGTTTACAAACGATGAGTTAGCGCCATTTTCTAGTAAACGACGTACTAAGTAGGCAAGTAGGTCTTCGTGCTGGCCAACGGGTGCATAAACACGGCATTGAATTTTTTCTTCATTTACGATTTGGTCAAATAAAGATTCGCCCATACCGTGTAAACGCTGGAATTCAAATCCGGTGTTATCGCCTTTAGCAACTTCTAAAATAGTGGCTGCAGTGTAAGCGTTGTGTGTTGCAAATTGCGGGTACAGTACATCGCGTGCTTCTAGCATTCTAATAGCACAAGCTTTGTAAGATACATCGGTAGTTGCTTTACGCGTAAATACTGGGTAGTGCTCTAAACCATCTTGTTGCGTGGTTTTAATTTCTGTATCCCAGTAGGCACCTTTTACAAGGCGAACCATCATTTTACGGCCTACACGAGTAGCAAGTTCAGTTACCCATTCAATAACAAAAATAGCGCGCTTTTGGTATGCTTGTACGGCTAAACCAAAACCTTGCCAGTTACCTAAATCTTCATCGCTAAATACCGCTTCTATAACATCGAGAGAAATATCTAAGCGGTCAGCTTCTTCTGCATCAACTGTAAAGCCAATGTCGTACTTTTTAGCAGCAAGCGCGAGCTCTTTCAGTTTAGGTACAATTTCGGCCATTACGCGGTCTTTATGCGTAAACTCATAGCGTGGATGAATAGCAGAAAGTTTAACTGAAATACCTGGGCTTTTAACTGGGCCACGGCCATTTGCCGCTTTACCAATTGCATGGATTGCGTTCATGTAGCTGTCGAAGTAACGCTTGGCATCTTTCATTGTGCGCGCGCCTTCGCCTAGCATGTCGTATGAGTAAACGTAGCCTTTTTGCTCTTTTTCAGCAGCGCGTTCAATGGCTTCGTCAATGGTGCGACCCATAACGAACTGCTTACCCATAATTTTCATGGCAAAGTTTACAGACTTGCGAATCACAGGCTCGCCTAAACGACCTATGGTCTTTTTAAGCATGCCAAATTGCTGTTCTTTGGTTTTATCTGTGTAGTTAACCATTTTACCGGTTACTAATAATCCCCACGAAGAAGCATTAACAAATAAAGAATCGCTGCTTCCTAAATGAGAACTCCAATCACCTTTAGCAAGCTTGTCACGAATTAACGTATCTTGCGTGGCTTTGTCTGGTACGCGAAGTAGGGCTTCGGCCAAACACATTAACACTACACCTTCCTCACTAGAGAGTGAGAATTCATTTAAAAGTGCGTCTACACCGCTTTGACCGTCTTGATCTTTTCGAATGTTTAAAACAATCTGGCGAGCTCTTTCCCATGCACGGCTTCGTGCTTTAACACCCACTTCTGCAAGTGGTAAAATATGATCAATAACAGCATTTTCATCAATGCGGTAAAAATCACGAATTTTCTGTCTTGTAGGACAGGTTGTTGTCAAATCGCCATTGAATAACATAAGCAACCCTTAGGAATGTTAATATGTAAATAGTAGAACAAAATTTATGTGCTTGGGCTGTTGAGCTAAAGCAACTTTGCTACCAATAAATTACCAGTGATGTAATGCGTGCATTCTAATTAAATTTCAGCAGAATATGCTGGTTAAATTTCACGATTTACGATAATTTACAGGGCATATTTTCAACTTATCCGTATAAAATTCTGTATGACAAGTCCAAATAGATTACGCCTGCTTGATCGTATCGATTTAGCAATATTAGACGTTCTTCAAAAGAACGGCAGAATTTCTAATGTTAACCTAGCAAAGCAGGTTAATTTAAGTCCTAGTCCATGCCTTGACCGTGTAAAACGTTTAGAGCAAGAAGGCTATATAGAAGGGTACTTTGCAAAGCTTAGCGAACAAAAGCTGAATCAGAGCTTAGTAGCGCATGTGCAAGTATCGCTGGTGACGTCTAACACGGCCGTTTTTAAAGTATTTAAAGAGCATATACTTAAAATTGAGCAAGTTGTAGAGTGCGATATGGTAGCGGGAGGGTACGACTACCTGCTAAAAATTAGGGTCTCGGATATGGATGAGTATCGACAGGTGCTAGGAGACTTGGTCGATATTCCGGGAGTAGGTACTCACCATACTTACATGGTAATAGAAAAAATTAAGCAGGATCCTGGTTTACGTTTGGATGTTTAAAAACCAAATGCTTATTGCAATACATTACACACACATTAAAAAAGCACCTAAGGGTGCTTTTTTAATGATTAGCCAGCGGCTATTAAACTTAGTTAACCAAGGTTTAGGTTAATTAAGCCCACCCTTCGTAGCGCTTACGGCGCGAAAGTACAACGGTAAGTATAATACCTAAAAACAAACCTATAAAAGCAATAGCGCCACCATAAGTAAGTAGTTGGCGTTTTTCTTTTGCAGTGGCAGCTTGTTTTTGAGCACGTTCTTGCTCAAGTGTTGATTGCAGCTCAGTAATTTGTTGATTAAGCAACTTGTTTTGATTAGTTAAGCTTTGATTATGTTCTTGTAACTGAGGTAGCTCAACTTGTGCTTGGCGTAGTTTGTTTTGCACTGTGCTCATTTCGCTACTGAGTGTTTGATACTGCTGATGAAGCCCTGGCGTTTGCGATATAAATTTAGACTCAACCCAACCTTCACGGTCTTTATCGTCTTTTATTTTTATAAAGCCGTTTTCTTCTTTTGATAGCACGGTTAATTTAGTACCCGCATCTACAGAGCCAAGTAAGCGGTAGTTTTTACCTGCGCCAGAGCGCATAAAGGTATATAGATTATCGATTATATAAGCTGAATTTGCATCAGATGAATTGGCTGTTTGAGCTTCTTGTGCTTGGCTTATAAACGAGGTGGCTGTTAAAAGTAGCCCTAGTAAACAGTGTTTTAGCATTTATCTACCTTGTTAGTCTATCCGTGTCCGTTGTGGTTGTGATTGAGATTTTCACATAAGTAGTGAGATAGTATGGATTAAACGCGTTAATAGCAAGGTTGATATTGTAACCCTGTGCGGGTGTTGCTCAGCCAAAAAGGTTAAAAAATTTGCAAAATGAGGTGGCTTTGTTTATTTTGAGCACTTATTTATTTTAAAGGTAATCCTCAACCCTAATGGATACTGAGATAGAACTGAAGTTTTTGGTATCAGATGCCGTTGTTCCACTGATCCCCTCGCTAATCACACAATTTGCTAAAACGGTTATTAATAAACCTTCACGTAGTTTGCAAAATGCCTATTACGATACCCCAAGTAGAGAGCTTAGAGCCCTTGATATAGGTTTTAGAACCCGCTGTGCCGACAGTAAATGCGAACAAACAATAAAGCTTGCTGGCGAAGTTGTGGGTGGGCTACACCAACGTCCTGAATACAACTTACCAATTGAATCAAGCCGTCCTGATTTATTAGCATTTAATAATGCTATTTGGCCTCATGGTATGCAAGTAAATGCTATTAGCGATAATTTATATCCTATTTTTAGCACTAACTTTATTCGTCGTACTTGGTTAATAGAAACCCCAAATGGCGCAAAAATTGAAGTCGTGCTAGATAAAGGCGAAATAGCAGCATCGGGTAAGGTTGATATTATTAGCGAGCTAGAAATAGAGCTTGTTGAGGGCAACAGAGACGAGCTATTTGCTTTGGCAGATAAACTTGTTAGCCAAAACTGTATTCGTTTAGGGCTTTATTCAAAAGCAGCTAGAGGCTATCGACTAGCCGATGAAACACCGCTTAAACCAAGTAAGTCTATTGGGTTTGTAAAATTAAAAAAACAAGCAACTCAAGAGCAAGCACTAATAGAAGCCATGAACTTTGGTATTCGTTTTGTGCAAAAACATGAGCAGTGTTACTTTGACAAACCAAGTTTAAAAACGCTCAAACGTGTGACTGATGGCATTAGCTTAATTAGGCATAACTTTTGGTTGTTTGACGATATTGTAAGTAAAGACAGTACTGAGCAATTAAGAACAGAGTTAAAGTGGCTGTTAAGTGAATTAGCCTGGGTTGAAAATGCAATTCAGCTAAAAACTTATACATCTAAACGCCATGCATTTTATAAAAAAATAAATGCAGCGCCTGCATTAGCGCAAGTTATTAACGATTTAAAAGAGCTACAGCCAAGCATTGATGATATTAATGCTTTGTTTCAAAGCGCGCGATACAACCGTTTATTGCTGTCGTTGACTACTTGGTTGGTAGATAAACAATGGCGTAAGTTTTGGGGGCAAACTCAGCTACAAGCGGCAGAGCAGCCAGTAGCTAAAATTGCAAAACGTTTATTTAATAAAGATTGGCAAAATTTAGATAAGTTACTTCCTAAAGAGCAAACGCTTACAGCACAAGATTATTTAAGCTTACGCACCCAATTAGAAAACAGCTTATTAAGCGGTAATTGCTTAGGGTCATTGTTTGACAAAGAAGAGCGCTTAGAATTTAGACTGCCGTGGCTGGATATTTCTCATGGTATGTACGAGCTCAGCACGCTGGAATATTTAAAGCAGCTTTGTGGCGGGCAAGAAGACGAGCAGTTGGCTAAAATTCAACAGTGGCTAGATCAAAAGTCAGATTACTTAGTCAGTGCAATGGAACAAAGCCGTTTAGCGTCTTTTGATATAGAGCCGTACTGGCAATAATATATTTAAGCAGGTGTGTATGGGCGCCTGCTTTTATCTTTTTGTTGAAACTTTCTTAAACCTCCTAAATTAAATAACCTCTTAATTTCTACGTAATAAAAATGGTGCGTTAGTCACTCGTTAACTATGCTTATAGTCATAAACCTACAACGGTAAGACTAATATGAAGTGTAGTGTTGTTTTGCTTTTTTTATTCAATAGTATGGGTGTCTATGCTCAAACCTTTACTTTTGGTGTAGTTCCGCAATATGAGCCTCAAAAACTCACTGCAATATGGCAGCCCTTTCTTAATAAAGTAACCGAAAAAACAGGCGTGCAACTAAAGCTTGTTACCGTGGAATCAATCCCGGTTTTTGAGCAAGGGTTTGCAGATGGCGATTACGATTTTGCTTATATGAACCCATGGCATAGTGTGATTGCTTTCGACAAGCAAGGCTATTTACCTATAGTGAAAGATGCTGCGCGCCATTTGCAAGGCGTATTAGTGGTCAATAAAAACAGTAATATTGAATCCGTTGAGCAGCTTGAAGGCGCCGAAATTGCTTTTCCTGCGCCTAATGCATTAGGCGCTTCTTTATTAATGCGGGCGGAGCTTGCCCTATTGTATGGCTTAACAATAAAGCCTGTGTATGTACAAACGCACTCATCTGTTTATTTAAATGTGGCACTTAACGCAACGCCTGCTGGCGGCGGGGTAATGGGCACATTAAAGCAACAGCCTCAAAATTTGCAGCAAAAGCTAAAAGTTATTTACAAAACGCGTAAGGTTAGCCGCCACCCCATTGTGGTTCACCCTAGAGTAAATAATCAGGTACAAGCGCAAGTTCAACAAGCAATTATAGAAATAGGGAGCGACCCTAAACAAAAACACTTATTAGCGGGTATTCCTATAATTAACCCAAGTAAAGCAAGCATTGACGATTACAAACAATTAACGCAATGGGGTTTACGCTCGTTTTATGTTGAAAATTAACTGGTGGCGCAGCCTAAGGGTTCAAAGCTTTATTGCGGTAATGGCATTTGGCTTTTTATTAATATGCTTATTTATTTTTTACGCTTTGCCAGAGCAAGCTAGGTGGGTAAACGATGGCCTTTCTAGCGCAGCGCAGCGCTCTTTACAGCAACTATCTACATCAATAAAAACCCCTTTATTAACTCGCCAATACGCACAGCTGTATGAGCAAATAGACGCGCAACTTAATACAAACCCTAATTGGAAAGCAATTAGAGTAGTAGAGCCGACTACAGGTATTCAGTTATATCCTTTAGATGAGTGGCAGCTGTTAGCGCAGCAGGGCAATGTTACGTTAAATGAGCACATTACTTTTTTAGATAAACCTTTGGCTGAAATAACGTTAGTCGTTAATTTTGAAGACAAAATAAACGAAGCGGCCAAGCTACATTACACGTTAATTTATATTCAGTTTTTTATACTTGTGGTGTTTTTTATTGGCTTAGCTTGGTTGGTCGATTATAGAATTACCAGCCCTTTACGGGCGCTCGAAGTCGCCTTTTCTAAACTGGCTAAAGGGAACTTTGATTGCCACGTTAGCGTTCAGCAAAAAAATGAGATTGGCAGCGTCATAAATGCATTTAATAAAATGGCCGGTGAGGTTGCTACTAATCATCAAAAAGTAAACGCGCTGAGAATTCAAGCCNAGCCGAGTCGGCCAGTAAGGCTAAGTCTGACTTTATGGCGAGTATGAGCCATGAGCTTAGAACGCCGTTAAATGCGATTTTAGGGTTAGCGCAGCTTTATCAATATGATAGTAAAGCAACCGAGGTACACAAAGACAATGCGCAAAGTATTTACCAAGCTGGGGAGCATTTACTTTTACTAATAAACGACGTGCTAGATTTAACTTCTATTGAGTCGGGGAATATGCAGTTTAATTTTGAATATGCCTCCGTGAAAGACATGCTACAGCATAGTATTGAAATGGTGAGCGAACTTGCCAGAGTTGAGCTTGTTACTATAGATACTCACAATATTGACTCCCTTGAAGGTATTTACTTATATGTAGATAAGCGCCGTTTTAAACAGGTACTGCTTAATTTACTTTCCAACGCAATAAAATATAACAAAGTGCGAGGTAAAATAGATATACGTTGCGAGATTGCTGATTCAAGCCGCTGTAATATTGATATTGAAGATACAGGGTGCGGTTTTTCAGAAGATGATATTTTAAGGCTTTTTAAACCCTTTGATAGACTAGGGGCAGAGACCAGTAAAACACATGGTACGGGCATAGGTTTAGTTATTACTAAAGAGCTTGTAGAGCGTATGCAAGGGCAGCTACAAGTAAATAGCCATATAAATAAAGGCGCGTGTTTTACCATTAGCTTTAATAGTTTTAAAGAAAGCGCTTTAACCACTATACAAGCTGATGAGCCGATAAATCACCCCAGCAGTGAGCCTGCAAACTCAGCCACAGGTAAACTCCCAGTATTAAATGTGCTGGTGGCAGAAGATCAACTGACTAATCAGCAGGTTTTAAAGCAGCAACTGACCATGCTTGGTGTTAATTCAACGTTTGCAAATAATGGTGAACAGGCCTGGCAAATGCTCCAAGATAAGTCCTTCGATATGTTACTTACCGATATTCAAATGCCGTTGCTAAATGGCCTTGAATTGGCTAAAAAAATCCGAAAAAACACACAGTTCAATGAGCTAATAATTATTGCTGTTACGGCCAATATAATGAAAAAAAACATACAAGATTGTTACAGCGCTGGGATGAACGGTTTTTTAACTAAACCGATAGAGCTTGAAAGCCTAAAAGCACTGTTAATGAAACACTCGCAAGGCATTGTTCCTTCGCATACACAGCCGCTGCAAATTACAGCGCAAGCAAGCTCTATGTACAGTCAATTAGATATGCCTTTATTGTTTTCGATGTTAGGAAAAGATACGCATGTACATTGTTTAGTATTTCAGGCGTTTTTACAGACCGCTTATGAGCAAGTTAAATTAATTGAAGCGTATACACATAGTTTAAATTACGCCGATTTATCTTTTCAGGCGCATGGTTTAAAGTCATCTGCTAAATCGGTTGCAGCGTTAAAGTTAAGTGATACCTGCCAGCAGATAGAAAGCTTAGCCGCGCAAAATAGGGTCGATGAAGCGTTATTATTTGCACTACAAACAGGATTTAATGAAGTGGTTACACAGTTAAAAGTGTACTGTAATAAACATGAGGCATCTTCTTAATGCCTCATGTAATGGCCCTTTTAATTAATATTTAGCGGCCTGCCCTTTAGCGGGTAGGGAGCTTAAAATGAAGTCGCGTAAATCGTTATTTGAAAGCTTAAGATCTTCATGTCTTAGGTACATCATATGGCCGCTGCGGTACCCTTTAAAGCTTAACCTGTCTTTCATTTTTCCACTAGGGTCAAGCTGCCATAACGTGTATTTAGCATCAAAGTAATTTGTTGCGCCATCGTAGTAACCCGCTTGAATCATGACGTTTAAATACGGGTTTTGCGCCATCGCTAAACGTAAGTTTTCGCCGGTATTATTTTTACTGCGATCCCATGGGTGAACATTGCCAAATAAGTTGTATTTTACATCCGTTTTATAGTTGAGCTCTTCACGCAGGTAATAGTTAATTGCAGGCGTAAATGAGTGCAGCCAAGAGGTAAGCTCAGCCCAGTAATCAGGTGATTCGCCAGCATCGCGTTTATCAATACCTAAATAGCGCGAATCTAGACGTCCGACAGTTTGTCCACGCTCACGTAAAAGTTCTTTCCAAAAAAATCGAGTGGGAATATCTAAGTTGTTTTGCGCTACAAACTGCTCTGAAAGACCAGCATATTCGGCCATTTTCTTTATTATTTGGCGTTTTTTATCGGCATCGATAAAGCCACCTTTAGCGAGGGCAGGAATAAGCTCATTAATAGTGAACTGCTCTACTTCGGGTAAAAGTTCATTGAGATCTTTTTCTTGCAAGTTTTTATTCAGTGCTTTGTGATACCACGCAGTTGCAGCAAAATAAGGTAAGCGATTAGCCGCTTTTATAGGGCCGTCGCGTTTTATACCAATATCGGTCGGCGATACTAATACCACCCCATTGATGTACATCCATTGACTGTTTTGTAGTTCATGGGCAAGGCCTGATACACGAGTAGTGCCGTAGCTTTCTCCAATTAAAAACTTAGGTGAGCGCCAGCGCTCGTTTCGATTAACAAAGGTATTTAGCCATTCAGCTAAGTATTTTATGTCGGCATTCACACCAAAAAAATGCTCTTTTTGTTGCTCTTTCGAAAGCATTTCACCTTTGGCGTTTTCTACTACGCGTGAATAACCTGTATTTACCGGATTTACATAAACAATATCTGCTACATCTAACACAGAGTAGGGGTTATCTTTTACGCCATAAGGCTGAATGGGGTAGCCTTCGTCATCAATTTTTAATACGCGTGGGCCAGTATAGGCTAAGTGCATCCATACAGATGCAGAGCCTGGGCCGCCATTAAACGATATCAGTAATGGGCGAGCTGCGGTGTCATCGACTTTATCTCGTGTGTAATAGGTATATTGTAAAGTGGCAATGGCATCGCCATTATCATTCCACACCGGCTGAGTGCCTGTTTTAACGGTGTAGCTAAAGCGTTCACCATTAATTTTTGCTTTATGCTTAGTGACTACGTGGCTATCAATGTCTATTTTTCGTTGGTTTTCTGCTGTTGCAGTACTGCTAAGCAATACGATGGCAAGCGCTAAGGTGTAACGAGTTAATTGGACAAGCTTCATTGTCGTTCCTTATTTTTGTTTAGATGCTATTTAAAATAAAAAACACACAAATAACAAAAGTATTGAGATTAATGGTCGATAATACTGGTTAAGTCTAAACTTATACACGGCGTGTTTGTTTATTTAGGGTTAATTTATCCTAGCGTGTTTAGCTTAGCTAAAAAATCAAGTATATTTGATCGACTTTGTATTTGAATTAAATACAAGCCTTGCGCTTACATTAATGGACCTAGCCTACTTACTGGCTACATAAACAGAACTTTACTGGATGTTTTTCATAGCTTGTCGCTTCAGTGCAAGTTTAAGTACGTAAAATAATAAGATTAAAGAGAAGTTTATGCAAAGAGTATTAGTGGTTGAAGACAGTAAAGTAGTGCAGCAGGTGCTACGCCACTTAACGGCTCAATATTTAGATGTCGCTGTCGATTTCGCATGGTCATTAAATGAATGCCAAGACTATATTGAGAAACATAAATACTCGCTGGCTTTAGTTGATTTAACTTTGCCTGATGCACCTAATGGCGAGGTCGCTAAATTTACACTTTCACACGCCATTCCTACTGTGGTACTTACCTCAAAAATTGATGAATATAAGCGCCAACAAATGCTAGAGCTTGGTGTTATTGATTACGTAATTAAAGACAATCGCGATTCATACCATTACGCTATCAAGTTAGTGGCTCAGCTTCTGAGAAATCAAGGCTGTAAGGCGTTGGTTGCTGATGATTCGGTGTTAAGCCGCTCCTTAATGAAGCAAATGCTAGAAAAGCAATTATTTGATGTAACCGATGCGCAAGACGGTCAGCAAGCACTCGAAATAATAAAAAGTAACCCTAATATAAAATTGCTCATGACCGATTATGCGATGCCATTAATGGATGGCTTTGAATTGGTTAAAGCGGTGCGTAATTTTAGAGGGCGCGATGATTTGGCCATCATTGGGCTTTCGGGGGCAGGTAAACATGGGTTATCGGCTCGGTTTATTAAATACGGTGCCAACGACTTTTTAACAAAGCCATTTATGAATGAAGAGTTTCATTGTCGTGTTATGCAAACAATGGAGCAGTTGTCACTGATTGCGGATATTAAAGAAAGTGCTTACAGAGACTATTTAACGGGTATGTATAACCGCCGTTATTTTTACCAATATGCAGAGCAACTATTAAAAAAACAACAGCAAAATACGCTTGCATTACTCGATATAGATTTTTTCAAAAATATTAATGACACCTTAGGCCACGAAGCGGGCGATCAGGCACTAAAGCAGGTAGCCACGTTAATTAAAACTACGTTTTCTAAGTTTACCGTTGCGCGGGTGGGCGGCGAAGAGTTTGCCATTATATTAGATGATATAGACACGGCGCGTGGGCGAGAGTACTTAGAAGGCTTTAGAAAAAAACTCGCTAAACATGAATTTTTAATCGATGAAAAACCGTTTTCTATCACCATCAGTATTGGTGTTGCTGATTTTCAAAACACTGATTTAACTCAAGCCATGCGCATCGCAGATGCGGCCCTTTACGAAGCCAAAAACAATGGCCGAAACTGTGTTGTGTAAATATAAAAAATAACACTAATTACAAGCTAGTAGGGCATCACTTTTGGTGATGCACCAATGTAGCTAAGTTGTTAAAAAAGCGCACCTTGATGGTGCGTTTTTTTTGTTTTAAATTTACTGTTCATCCTTATCTTATTGATATTAAGTGTTTTTTAATAGTGGCATAAAGGTTGGATTATGTAAGCCAACAGGATAACAATAAAGCGTCCGAGGGGGCCACTATGAAAATGATTAGTGCAATCATAAAACCATTTAAATTAGATGATGTGCGTGAAGCGCTCGCTGATTTAGGTATTGAAGGGATGACCGTAGTTGATGTTAAAGGTTTTGGACGTCAACGAGGCCATACAGAGCTGTATCGTGGAGCAGAGTATCAGGTAGATTTTATTCCTAAGATCAAACTTGAAATTGCTACTCGTACTGAAAATTGCCAACGCGTAGTTGAAGCAATTACCAAAATTGCATCAACAGGCAAAATTGGTGACGGTAAAATTTTCGTGTACGACTTAGATCAAATTGTGCGTATTCGTACGGGCGAACTTGATGAAGAAGCAATTTAAGGGGGCTGATTAATGGAAAACACAATTGTAGAACTCAAATTTTCACTCGACACCTTTTATTTTCTGGTGTCGGGTATATTAGTAATGTGGATGGCAGCAGGTTTTGCCATGTTAGAAGCGGGTTTAGTTCGCTCTAAAAACACCACTGAAATTTTAACTAAAAACGTGGCGCTGTATTCTATCGCATGTACCATGTTTTTATTGGTTGGCTACAACATCATGTATGTAGACAACGCTGAAGGCGGCATCATCCCTTCAATTGGCGCATTAATTGGCACGCAAGCGGCCGATGCTGACCACTCTTTAGAATCTGACTTTTTCTTCCAAGTAGTATTTGTTGCAACGGCTATGTCGATTGTATCGGGTGCGGTTGCTGAACGTATGAAGTTATTTGCTTTCTTAGCATTTGCAGTTGTTTTAACTGGCTTTATTTACCCAATGGAAGGTTACTGGACATGGGGCGGCGGTTTCTTATCAGAAATGGGCTTTGTAGATTTTGCAGGCTCTGCAATTGTTCATGGTGCTGGTGCTGCAGCTGCTTTAGCAGGTGTTATTTTACTTGGCGCTCGTAAAGGTAAATACGGTAAAAACGGTGAAATTTACCCAATTCCAGGCTCTAACCTACCACTTGCTACATTAGGTACGTTTATTTTATGGATGGGTTGGTTTGGTTTTAACGGTGGTTCGCAATTACTTCTTTCAGACAAAGAAAATGCAACAGCTGTAGGTCAAATTTTACTTAATACTAACGCTGCTGCTGCAATGGGTGCAATTGCTGCACTGTTTGTATGTAAAGTGTTGTGGGGTAAAGCTGATTTAACTATGGTACTAAACGGCGCATTAGCAGGTTTAGTTGTTATTACAGCAGACCCACTTTCACCATCTCCATTAATGGCGTGTTTACTAGGTATTTTAGGTGGCTCACTGGTTGTATTTAGCATTGTAGCTCTAGATAAAGCGAAGATTGATGACCCAGTAGGTGCTATCTCTGTTCACGGTGTATGTGGCGCGCTAGGTATTATGTTAGTGCCTGTATCTAACGGCAATGCAAACTTTGTAACACAGCTTATTGGTTTAGTGACTATTTTAGCCTTTGTTTTTGTAGCTTCATTTATTGTGTGGGCTATTTTAAAGCAAACTATGGGTATTCGCGTAACCGAAGAAGAAGAGCTAAGCGGTATGGACCAACACGATTGTGGTGTTGATGCTTACCCTGAGTTTGTATCTGTTCGCAGTAACTAATATTAAATAGATTAATCATTGTGTTCACAAAGCCCTACCTTGGTAGGGCTTTTTTTCGTTTCAGGGAAGGTTAACTTTTCAGGTGTTAGGCTATACCCAATATGCTAAGCTCACACTCGTGAATAAACCTTGGAATAAATTACACTTAAATGGCTGACAACAAAAAAACACCCAGTAGTAAAACCACTCCTAAGCGTGCACCTAAAGCAACCAGCTCGCCACGTAAAGCTAAATCAAAAACGACTAAAAAAACGTCAAACACTGTTGTTAAACGCACATTTATGCGAAAAACATGGTCTGTTTTTTGGAAATTGAGCTTAGCTGTTTTTATTGCTATGGCCATGTATCTTATTTATTTAGATTCAAAAACAACACGTATATTTGAAGGTAATAAATGGCAGTTACCTGCCCAAGTATACGCACGCTCAATGGAGTTTTACCCAGGGCAGTTTTTATCTAGTCAAGAGGTTGTGTGGGAGCTTGAGCGCCTAAATTACTCGTCAGTTAATAGGCTAAGTCGCACGGGGCAGTTTGTAAAAACAGCCGATAGCATAAAAATTTACCGACGCGACTTTGAGTTTTATGATGGCCTTGAAGAATCGCACATTATTGAGCTACGTTTTGCGGGGCAAAAGGTAGCAACCATTAAAGATAAATTTGGCAGGCGCCTAAACAGCGCTCGCCTAGAGCCTGTGCAAATAGCCCGTATTGGAAATGATTCAAAGCAAGATAGAGAGTTTGTACCGCTTGATAAGTTTCCGCCTATGTTGAAAGACACGTTATTAGTGGTAGAAGATCGGGATTTTTACCAGCACCATGGTGTGTCGGTATTTTCTATTTTGCGCGCGCTTTATTCAAATATTAAAGCAGGGCGTACCGTGCAAGGTGGTAGCACCTTAACGCAGCAGCTTGCAAAAAATATATACCTAACGCGTGAGCGTTCTTTAGTGCGTAAAATAAATGAGGCATTTATTGCGCTTATTCTAGATTACCGTTATTCAAAAGATCAGATTTTAGAAGCTTATTTGAATGAAGTTTACCTAGGTCAGTCTTATAACCAAGGCGTGCATGGCATGGGCTTGGCCTCTGAGTTTTATTTTTCAAAGCCTGTTGATGAGTTGGAATATGACCAAATAGCGCTGCTGGTGGCGATGGTCAAAGGGCCTTCGTATTACAATCCTCGTCGCTATAAAGAACGCACTATGGAGCGTCGCGACTTAGTACTGCGCTTAATGGTTGAAAACAAGCTACTAACTACAAAAGAATACCGTGCATCACTTAAACGCCCAATTGATATAGCGCCTATGAAAGCAAGTTTACAAAAGTCATACCCTGGCTTTTTAGAACTTGTAAACCGTGAGCTTAAGCAGTTATTACCTGATCAAAAAACACTAGATGCCGGCGTGCGTGTATTTACTTACTTTGATTTGCAAAAACAAACGGCGATGGAAGAGTCCATTCAAAAAAGTTTACCGTATTTAGAAAAACGCCCTAACACCGATAAACTCGAAGCAGCCATGATCTCAGTTAAT
>NZ_AUTO01000286.1:0-5683 GCF_000498055.1 Pseudoalteromonas sp. TB51 | reverse complement strand
GTGTCGGCATTAGTGTCGGGGCGCGATGTTCGCTATTCAGGTTTCAACCGAGTGCTCGATACTAAACGAAATATTGGCTCTTTAGTTAAACCCGCGGTGTACTTAACAGCCCTGCAGTTACCACATTATAACTTAGCCACATTACTTGATGACTCCCCTGTGCAGGTAACAAATGAGCAGGGTAAAGTGTGGCAACCTGAGAACTTTGATCACCAATACCGGGGTGCATTGCCACTTTATAAAGCCTTTAGTAACAGTATTAATATTCCTGCGGTAAATTTAGGCCTAGATGTAGGTGTTGATAAAGTTGCAAATACGCTCAAAGGATTAGGCGCAAAAGGTAATATAGATGAATACCCCTCGCTGCTACTTGGTGCTGTAGAAATGTCGAGCTTTGAGGTTGCCCAGCTTTATACCACTATCGCAGCAGATGGCGAGTATAGAGAACTTACCTCTGTATCTGCCCTTACAGACTCGGTAGGTAACGTGTTGTATAAGCATAAAGTTAAGTCTGAGCCGCGCTTTGCAAAAGACGCTGTATATATGACTAAATATGCCATGAAGCGAGTGACAAAAGACGGCACCGCTAAGCGTTTAAATTTACACTTTCCATCAATTCAGCTTGCCGGTAAAACAGGCACTAGTAATGATTTACGTGATAGCTGGTTTGCAGGGTTTGATCAAAACACAGTGACCGTTGCATGGCTTGGTAGAGACGATAATAGAAGCACCGGTTTAACAGGGAGTGTGGGCGCGTTAGAAGCTTATATTCGTTACTTAAAACCGCTCAACCCTGAAGCAATAGCAGATACACGTCCGCCGTCAATAAGATGGGCTTTCGTCAATGAAAGAACGGGGTTACAAGCACCGCCCGGATGCGGAAAAGTCATTCAGTTACCACTAAGAGCCAGTGAGTTTGAACCTAGGCCGCAGTGTATACGCTAATAAAATAAAACCTTAATAATAAAACCGCTAACTCAGCGGTTTTATTATATTTAGCTTACCTATCAAGATTTAAAAAACTGCATTGATTTAGTTAAGTCATCAGATAGCTGACTAAGTTGCTGTGCGTCTTGCAGTGTAGATTGTGCAGAGAGAAGAGTGTGATCTGCTAAGTTACTGACTTCTTGTGCATCAGTTAATGCTTGGGTGGTTGCGTTAGATTGCTCTTTAACCCGCAGTGCTATCTCTTCGCCTTGGTGTTTTATATCGCCCATGCTTTGCTCTGCACTTTGTAAAATATCGTTTGTTTCGGTGGCGGCTTTTACCGATTGTTCCATCTTCTGGACACTTGAGCGCATTTTTTGTTGTGTATCGTCAGAAGCTTGTTGGAGTGAGCTAATTATTTGGTGAATTTCTTGGGTTTGAGTTTGTGTACGCTGCGCAAGGGTTCTTACTTCATCAGCTACCACGGCAAAACCACGGCCATGTTCACCGGCTCGTGCGGCTTCTATTGCTGCGTTTAGGGCTAATAAATTAGTTTGATCGGCTATTTCGCTAATGCCTTTACTTACTTTACTAATTTCTTGGCTATCTTGAGCTAGTCTATCTAAGGCTTGTTGGCTTTCGGCAAATTCAACTTGAAGGTCTTGCATGTATTTGGCAAGTTCCATGGTGTTGTTAGAGCCTTGCTTTACATGTTGCGCGGCATCTTGCGCTGTTAACATCGCTTGATTAGCAAACTCTTCTACACTCACTGCACTTTGCTCCATATTACTTAGTGCATCATGAATAGCGTTTACCCGTATTTGCTGTTTTTCAACATCGTTACTCGTTTGGCTGCTTGTCTGTGAAAGCGATTTTGTGGCGCCGCATAGCTCCACAGTACTTGCTTTTACATTCTCTAAAAGTTTTGAAAAGGCATTAAGAAGTGCGTTATATCGCGCTGCAATAATATCCATTTCATCATTAGTACTTGAGTTGATAACCGCATTTAAGTCGCCACTTGCTGCTCTTTGCGCAGCTTCGGCAAAGCGATTAATGGTATCGACCACAGCAAAGTAAAAACCTATCATCAAGTAAAACGCAAAGAGTAAACTTATTACAGATGCTGCTAATACTGTGTTTCTGATCCACTGCTGTGTTTGAAGTTTATTTTCAATAAGGGTTTCAAGGGTAGGGATGCTTTTATCAATTAGTTGGCTAATACGACTAAGCACTTGGCTGGTAAGCCCTGCAAATTCGTTTTGTGTAAGCTGTATATCATCTGGTTCAAGCAGCTTTTTATCAATGGCTGTTTTAAAAGCGGCTATGGCGTTATGTAAATTAGTGAGAGAGGGCGTCAGTGCTTTATTTACAGATGCATCGGCCGTGGTGGCAATTGTAAGTATTTTATCGAGTTGCTGCTGGTACAAAGGTAGCGACTTACTTAAGTTTGAAAGCGCAATAAAAGTCTCTGGTGTAAAACGCTGATTAGTAAGAACAGTATTAGCGCTTTGCGCTGTCGCATTTATCTGCATGATAAGCGCAGGTATAGGCGTAACTAATGCGCGATTAACATAAGCACTCGCAAGTTGGTTATCTAAGGCCAAATTAGACTGTATTGAAACCAGCTCAAGTACGTCATTCATTTGCTCATCTTTTACATTAAAACCACGTGCTTTAGCTACTTTTACATTTTTATAGGTTTCACCCTGCATTTGATTTGCAAGAATGTCTCTGTAGCTCAGTAAACCTTGTTTTTGCATTTGAGAGACGCTTATACTCTCGCTTAATAAAGAGACTAAAAAAAACAAACTAAGCGCAAGGGGTAATAATAAAATACCAAAAACTAAACCAATTTTAGTTTTATATTTTAAGTTGCCCATTAATAATATAGCAGGTGCTGCTAAGTGCCTTAAGCTCGTCATACGTTTCTCTTGTGGGGTAAAAGTGAGTCTAAAAAGTGAGACCGTATAAAGGCTAAAAACCATTCAATTATCAGTACGCACAAATAAAAAAAGCCCGTAAGGGCTTTTTTTAACTACAGAGTTAATAACGCACATTATTAACACATGTATTGGATGCTTATAGCTTAGCGAAGGCGCGCTCTGCAGCTTCAATAGTCGCTTGTACTTCTTGCTCTGTGTGCGCAGCACACACAAAGCCTGCTTCAAATGCAGAAGGTGCTAGGTATACGCCTTCTTCCAGCATTAAGTGGAAAAAGCGTTTAAAGCGTTCTAAATCACATTCTGTAGCTTGTTTATAAGTGGTTACTTTTTCAGCTTCAGTGAAGAAAAAGCCATACATACCGCCTGCGTAGTTAGTGGTTAAAGGAATGCCTGCTTTTTTAGCGCCTGCTTCAAAACCTTCACAAATAGCTTTAGAAGTAGCTTCTAACTTATCGTGCAAACCTGGTTCACTTAATAGCTCTAGCGATTTTAAACCCGCAGCCATTGCAATAGGGTTACCAGAAAGAGTACCAGCTTGGTAAACCGGACCTACTGGCGCAATGTAATCCATAATTTCGGTTTTGCCGCCAAAGGCACCAACAGGCATGCCGCCACCAATGACTTTACCTAAACATGTTAAGTCAGGTTTTATGTTGTAATACGCCTGAGCGCCACCTAATGCAACACGAAAACCGGTCATTACTTCGTCAAAAATAAGCACCGATTTGTACTCATCACATACTGCACGCAAGCCTTCTAAAAAGCCTTCTACAGGAGGAATACAGTTCATGTTACCCGCTACTGGCTCAACGATAATACAGGCAATGTCGTCTGCGTATTTTTCAAATACCGCTTTTACTTCATCAAGGTTATTAAACGATACGGTAAGTGTGTGCTTTGCAAAATCCTCAGGGATACCAGGTGAATTTGGCACACCCATGGTTAATGCGCCAGAGCCAGCTTTTACTAATAATGAGTCGGCATGGCCGTGGTAACAACCTTCAAACTTAAGGATTTTATCACGCCCTGTATAGCCACGAGCTAAGCGAATGGCGCTCATTGTTGCTTCTGTTCCTGAGCTTACCATGCGTACTTTTTCGATTGATGGGACAAGCGCTTTTACTTTTTCGGCCATTAAAATTTCAGCTTCAGTGGGCGCCCCATAACTTAAACCGTTTTCTACCGCTTCGTGAACAGCTTGCTTTATAGCTGGGTGGTTATGGCCCATGATCATCGGACCCCACGAGCCTACGTAATCAATATAACGGTTGCCATCGGCATCAAAGGTAAATGCACCCTCGGCTTTGGTAATAAATAGTGGCGTGCCACCTACACCGTTAAATGCACGTACAGGTGAATTTACGCCACCAGGAATTGAAGTTTGTGCACGATTAAATAAATCTTGGCTAATTGTCATGAAAAATCCTATTAGTTGTCGCTTGGTAAAAGTGTTTAGCTGTCGCGTTTGCGGCTAAACCAAGGTACGTCTACTTCATATTGCTCGACTTTGTTTTCTACGCCGAGGGTTAAAGCAAACAGTGCCATACGAATTAACACGCCATTTTGTACTTGGCGGAATATAGCTAAATTGTCGTTACTGTTTAAGTCGTTATCAAGCTCATTAGCTTCTAAACGGCTATCGCGTGGGAGCGGGTGCATAAGCACGGAATTTGGCTTACAGTGCGCGTTATAAATTGATTGGCTAATTCTAAAGCCGCCACGGTATTTATTAGCCTCTTCTTGTGAAGGAAAGCGCTCTTCTTGAATACGTGTTTGGTACACAATATCGGCTGCTAAGTTCCCTTCCATTTTGTTGACTAATTGTATTTTATGGCCTGCATTTTCTACCGCATCTAAAATACTCGTTGGCATTTGCAGGCCATCGGGCGCCACCATCGAAAATTTTACGTTTTTGTAATGGCACAATAATTTAGATAATGAATGTACTGTGCGTCCATATTTTAAATCGCCAACTAAGGCGATATGCATGCCATCAATGTTTTGATCAAATCGGTTGAGTTCGCGCTCAATAGTAAGCAAGTCAAGTAGTGCTTGAGTAGGGTGCTCGTTTGGGCCATCACCTCCGTTAATTACCGGTACGGTACAACCGTCTGCAAATTCGCTTACCGAGCCTGCATCAGGGTGGCGCATAGCAACGGCATCAGCGTACGCTGAAATAACGCGCGCAGTGTCGTAAAGCGATTCGCCTTTAGCAAGGGCTGAGCTTTGCATGCCGGTTGTTTCGCGCACGCCACCGCCTAGTAAATTAAAGGCAGTACCAAAGCTTACACGCGTACGCGTGCTTGGTTCAAAAAACAAATTAGCTAAAATAGCGCCTTCTAGCACTGTTGTTTGCTTTTGTTTTTTAGCATAAGGCTCCATTTTTTTCGCTACTGCAAAAATACGCTCAATGCAGTCTCTGTCGAGTTGATTTACCGACAGTATATGTTCACCTTGGAAACTTAACATGGGGTTATTCCTAATCAATCAAAGGGGCGCGATAATCCATAAAAATGGGGCACGCAATCGCGCGTGTTATAGCAAGTATTGTAAATTGCAGCGCAGTTTAACATGCGCTACACAGCTTATAAATTAGGTTTTATTACCGCAAGCGTAACAATAATTAGCAGCGCAATAACTGGGAGCTCATTAAAAATACGATAAAAGCGGTCCGTTTTGGTATTTCTGTCGTGTTTAAAGTTGCTCAGTAATTTAAAGCAGTAGCCGTGATATAGATATAAAATAATGACCAGTACTAGTTTGTAGTGCAGCCACATGCTGTATCTAAACCACTCACGGCCATATTCTACAAT
>NZ_AUTO01000285.1:0-1454 GCF_000498055.1 Pseudoalteromonas sp. TB51 | reverse complement strand
CGGCCGTTAAAATAGCAAACGGGGTAACAAAAAAGAGTAGCCGGCGTTCCATCACTTTAAGCATTGAGTTACAGGCTTTTTCTTCGCTCATTGCGTGGTATACAAATAACCGAGGTAAATAAAAAATACCGGCAAACCAAGCAATCATAAAAAAAATGTGCAGTGTTTTATAAATTAGTAAAGCGCTCATAAGAATCCTAAAGTAGGCTGTTACGAATAGTTAAAATATTATTTATTTGATCCCAGCGTAATAGCCCCATTATTTGCTGATCATCTAGCAAGTTGTATACATACAGGGCGCCGCTGCGTTTATCTTTTAAAATATCAAAGGCATCAGCTAAGGTCGACTGGCTGCTAATGCCTTGTAAGCTAATGTAGTTTATATTTATGTTTTCGCCCGACATCAGGGTAAGGTCGTACTCTGCTAGGCGATAGCCGTTTTCTTCATCGTAAACTATTAAAGGGGTTTGGCTGTCCATGGCGTCTAAGGTGTTTTTAATTTGCTCTTTATCGTCTGAATAAAGCAGTTTAAAGTCCTCATCCATATCATCCATTATCCCCACTTTTTGTAGCGCCTCCGTTGCGGGCGATACATGATAGGGTAGCCCCTGAAAATCGAGCTGTTGCAAAAATATAGACCGATTGCCAAATACTTGCAGCGCCGTTACATAGGCGGTTGTTATCACTAACATGGCCGGTACAATAATCTCTGGCGAGGACGTAAGCTCCATCACAGTTGTTAATGCTGCTAACGGCGCATGTAATGTAGCTGCGAGTAAACCGGCCATTCCTAATACGCCGTATGTGCCTGCAATGTCAGCACCTGGGCTTATAAATTGGGCAAAAAAGGCCATTAAAGTACCTGTTAATACACCTAGCCCAATAACGGGACCTATTAAGCCGCCCGGTATTCCTAGGCCAATGGCAAACAAGGTCGCTAGCAGTTTAGCTATTAAAATAGTGGTAAGTAGCTGCGCGTTTTCAGGCGATTCAACCGCAATAGTAATCGCACTCATACCCGAACCCATTGCTTGGGGCACTGCATAGGCAATAATACTCGCAATACAACCTGCAATGAGTAAACGAGGAAACATGCTTAAAGGTTTAAATGTTTTTATGATCAGCATTAAATTTTGATTAAAGCTATAGGCAATTGCCCCTAAGGCCATGCCACATAAAATTAAATATGGGTAATGCCAACCACTCAATGGCGTAATGCTAATAAGTGCAAGCTCTGAGCCTTCACCAAACACAAATTGGGTTGCTAATGCACCAGTTAGTGCGGCAAGCATAATTGGCACAAAAATATGCACTTTGTACTCACGTAGCACCACTTCCATTACAAAAATAACCGCAGCCAGTGGGGTATTAAACGAGGCCGCAATACCAGCGGCGACACCACAGCCACTTAATGTGCGCATGGCGTTATGTGGTAAATGAAGTTTATCGGCTAA
>NZ_AUTO01000284.1:0-16221 GCF_000498055.1 Pseudoalteromonas sp. TB51 | reverse complement strand
CGGCTAATATACTTGCGCCAGTGGCGCCCATATGAACAGATGGCCCTTCGCGGCCCACCGAAAAACCACTAATAAGTGCCAGTGCACCACCAACAAATTGGTTTACGGTGTTGTAAAGCGGCATTTGCCCGTAGTGGCGTTTAATGCGATGAATAACAAAAGGAATGCCTAATCGGTAGTGCTTAAAGCCAGTAAATGCAGCAAATGTAGCAATCAGTAGCGCAGCAATTAACGGCATTAAAACCCGTTCAATAGTGGGGATGGTAGTAAAATTATCGGGAGTGTCTAAAAATAAGCTTTGAAAAAACAGAATCGTTAAGCGAAATAAAATAATAAAAAATGCAGCAATTAAACCAGCACTTACGCCTAATAAGCATAATTGCACAGAGGTTTTTGGTTTTGCTAATCGACGCCTGAGTTGCTCAAGCCACATGCTGTATTCTCCGCCACATTTTTTCAGCGAGCAGTTTAACAAAAGTGTGCAGGTAAGTCCTTGTGATTTTGCAATTTTAAACACTTATATTAACAAATATTACAGCAATCACTGAAAACACATTTTGCTATCGTATCGGCTAAAGCAATAGTTAAAAGCCTAAGATACCTCAAGAGATGTTTGACTATACTTGATTAAAACACTCGGGTATTAGATAATCACGCCATTGCGATATTGAGGGTTTTAAAATGTCTGAAGAATTACCAATAAAGTTCAGCGATGCAGCTGCTGTTCGTGTTAAACAGTTAATCGACGAAGAAGAAAATCCAGATTTAAAACTGCGTGTTTACGTAACAGGTGGTGGTTGTTCTGGTTTTCAATATGGTTTTACTTTTGATGAAAAAGCAAATCCTGGCGATTTAGAAATAGTTAAAAATGGTGTAACCCTGGTTATTGACCCAATGAGTATTCAGTACTTAGTTGATGGCGAAGTGGATTACACAGAAGGGTTAGAAGGCGCACGCTTTTTTGTATCTAATCCTAATGCAACGACTACCTGTGGGTGTGGTGCAAGTTTTAGCGTTTAAGCAATTTACGCTTAGCTATTAAAGCCGCGTTAGCGGCTTTTTTAATGCCTAAAATTCAATTGGGCTGTAATGGGTAAACTGCATTATTAATACAAAAAAGCCTAATACAAAAGCAGAAAAGGCAAGTATGTATAAAAAGCCTTTTTTACCTTGTTTAATGGGTACTCCGTAGTGACGTAAAAACAAAAACCATAAAAAGCATAGTAAAATAGGTAACAAAAATAAGACTCTAAACATACTTCCTCTCTAGTCCCTTAGTTAGGGAAAAACGTTATTTATGGGAACTTTTTTACCCTTACTGTTGTTTAAACATCAATACAGCAAGGTTATTCGCACGTTAATTTGTAACAAAGTGCTTTTATCTTACAATTAATTTTTTGGGAAAAAACTTAATATTTTTGGTACGTTAACTTAAATATTCAGCATAAGTAAAGGTTAGTGATTGGGTAAATTTATGCAAACTATGTAATTAATTATTTAACCGAACTGTTAATAGTATATAATGTATCCAAGAGTGAGACGGGCAAAATTTCACTCTTAATAAAAATAAACCTATATCCTATTTTTGCGGGTTAGCACTGAATAGATTGGTAGGTTGAATAAGTAGCAATACCTTTGCTTATTTAAGCAATAGCTTGCTATTGAATAATGTAGTGGGTATCTGCTTATATGCCTCCAATCATTGTGTGACTACTGCTTTGACGGGTATGTCATATCATCTAGTAGGAGATGTAAAATGATGGGCAAGACTGTTTCTTCTGAAGAAAACGAAAAGCTAACTAAATGGCTTAAAACAAAACGCCATGAAAAGGGTCATACAATGCGTAGCCTGGCACAAGTGCTAGGAACACCTCACTCATTTATCGGTAAGATTGAAAATCAAGAACGCCGCTTAGATGTTATTGAGTTTGTACGTTACTGTAATGCACTTGAAGTTGATCCGCATGAAGCGCTAGGCTTAATTAAAGCGGATTAATATTGTTTTGCTTAGGGTGTTATAAGGGGCACTTGAACGGCCTAAGCAAATCACGTTAATGCAGGGATGCATTACATATTTTTATGGTAATTTTGCTCTAACTGATAGAGCTTATGCCTAATCAAATATAAAAACACCAGCGAAGGTATTACCATTAATGCCGTTAACACAAAAAATAATGCCCAATTTCCCATTAGCCAATCATCAATAACCACACCACTGTAACTTGAAAGCAATGTACGCCCTAAATTCCCAAGCGAAGCCAGTAATGCATAATGTGTTGCACTAAATGCTCGGTCACATAACATCGATATAAATGCCACCATAGCCACTAACGACCAAGCCTGAGTAAAGCCGTCAATGACAATAGCAAAAGCGTATAAGCCTAAATTAGGGCCAACCAGCGCAATAGCCGAAAATGCTAAATTAGACCCCGCCATAGCAACACCACTTATAAATAGGCCTTTTACAATGCCGTACTTTTGATTAAACAAGCTGCCCACAAAGGTAAAAGCAATGGTGAGTACTGCAGTGCCTACTTTTGAAAAAGTGGCTATGTCGCTGTTGCTAAAGCCTATTTCTTTATAAAAAACAATCGACATACGCCCTAAAAAAGCTTCGCCTATTTTAAATAAGAAAATAAATGCTAATAAGGCAAGGGCTGTTTTAACCCCATTTTTAGCAAAAAAGGTTTTAAAGGGATCAACCACTGTAACGCCAAGCCAAGCAATCACTTTAGTAAAGGGCGTTTGCTTAATGCTGGCTAGTTTTTCAAGGTATACGCGCTCAAGCTCTGCGTGAACAGCTTCTCGGTTTGATTTAGGCTCTTTGGCAAACAACACGCCGCTCATTAGTATCAACATAACAGCGGCTAAAAAGTAATACACTTGTGGCCAATCTAAAGAGGGGATATCGGCCATGTAAAAAGGAATAGCGCCCAGTAATGCGTAACCTGTCCACCAACCCGATGTGGCCATAGCAGCAGCTGCAGTGGCTTTATGAGATTCGTTTTCGCTTAACGTGTCTATTCTAAAAGCATCAATTGCTATGTCTTGTGTGGCAGAGGCGACTGCGATGAGTAAACACAAGCCGGCGGCAATCGCTAAGTTTGCTTTTAAATCAAGCCCCGCTAAAAGCAGGGTGCCAATAAACATAAAGCTTTGGCAAAATAAAATCCAGCTGCGACGTTGCCCAAACCATTTGTACAATAACGGCAGTTTGGTTCTATCAATAAGCGGCGACCACATAAAATTAATGCTATATGCGCCAAATACAATACCAAATAAGCCAATCATACTGCGGCTTAGGCCTTCGTCTTTTAGCCAAGCCGACATCACAGAGCCAATCAGTACCCATGGAAAACCACTGCTCATACCAAATATAAAAATATTGATTAAACGTTTATCTTTAAAATACGAGAAATATTCGCTTACTGAGAGGGTTTTGCTCATAGGGCCTTCATTGGCGTTGGGTGCAACTTAGTTGCACCTCAGTGATTTATAATGGGGTTTGCTCAAGTACTTTAATATTTAAAATAACAACGGGCGTTTTTGGTACAAAGTCGTAGCCAATTTTTTCATTAAAGCCGGTTTCTACAGCCATAATTTTATCTAGCGTGTCGTAACCGTCCATTACATTGCCAAACACGGCAAAGCCCCAATCTCTACCTGGGTTTAAATGATCGTTATCATCCATATTAAAAAAGAACTGGCGAGTTCCTGAATGCGGTTCACGGTCTTGATACGCCATAGCGATGCTGTACATATCATTTTTTAAACCATTGCCACTTTCGTTAAATATAGGGTCGTTTTCGTGTAAGCCATCAAGGTCTTTATCGTAGCCACCACCTTGTATTACAAAGTCACGGTCGTTTTCAACATCACGTTCTACACGGTGGAATATACTGCCTTGGTAACTTTTATCCATTACGTAGGTTAAAAAGTTATTTACCGTAATAGGGGCTTTTGAGCGGTCTAGCTCAACCACAATGCTACCCAATGACGTGACTATTTCTACACGCGGAAAAATATTGTCTTTTTGAACAAAACGGCCTTCTTGCGCGGCAAAGGTGCTTACACTAAATAGTAGGCTTAAGCAGATTAAAAATCGTTTCATTGTTAACCTTCTAAAAATTCAATTAATTCTGGGTCCGATACAATGCGGGTTATAATTTGTTCCGTCAACTTATTGAGTTGACCTTCAATTTTGGCGCGATCGTGGCTCAGCGGCCCTTCTAAATTAGCACTGCCACGATACACTTTACTAAAATTGCTGGTAGAGCGAATGACCCGTACGCCTAGCTCAATGTGCGCTTCGCTGGTATGGCTCATGAGCTTTTCAGTCACCTTTGCTTGTAGGGCATGAATATCTAGTTCAAAGCGGGTTGTTGCTAGGTTAGAAATACTTGCTCCGTTACGATTTAGCGCGCTATCTAATACGCTTTTAACAGAGGTTACAATATCTTGGCTGGCAAAGGTCTTGGTTTTGTCCGACTCAACAAGCTTAAGGGTTGCGCTATCACCACGTAAATCAATAACGCTGGTACTTAAACTGGCTGAAATAACGCTAATTTGGCCACTTTTATAAACCGGGTTTAATATCACTTGGTTTGGCTGGTTACTGCATGCGCTAAACACCAGCATGGAGCAACAGGCTAAAATAAATTTAGTTAATTTCATTTTATAGCATCCCACTATTTTTAGTTGCGCTGAGCACTACAAACTTTTTGTTTGAACCTAATAGCTTACAGTTACCAAACATACGATTTAATTTATCGTGATAATCTAAATGACGATTACCAATAATACGCAGCTCGCCACCTTCTTTTAATGTATCTTTTGCTTGTTTAAACATTTGCCACGCAATGTGGTCGGTAACAGCTTGGGCTTGGTGAAATGGAGGGTTACACAACACCATATCCACACTGTCTCTTGCAAAGCCGGTTAAACAATCGTTTTCTATAAATTGGCAATCATCAAATTTATTTGCTTGGTTAAGTTCTACATTTAAACGTGCAGATTCGACCGCCATGTACGACTCATCAACAAAGGTTACCGACGCATTTGGACAGCGTGATAACGTCATTAAACCCACCACACCATTACCACAACCTAAGTCGATAATACTTTTTGCTTTTGAGGTTTGCGGCAAGTAATTAAAAAAGAACCGTGCACCTATATCTAACGAATCGCGCGAAAACACATTGGCATGGTTCGTTATATTAAAATCAGTGCCTTCAAGCTGCCAACTTACCGGGAAGTTAGCTTCTTTATAACCGCCTTTAGCTGTACTTAATATTAAACGTGACTTTTTAACGGCCAAACTTGTTTTGGTTTCGCCAATAAATTGCTCAAACGCTTTTATAGTTGAGTTATGAATTTCCTTTGTTTTACCCGCGGCAATAACCGGTGTGCCAGGGGCAAGTACTTCACTCAACTCGCTTAATTGAAACTGTAAAAACCCGACGTTACGCGGTATTTTTATAAGTACTAAATCAACCTCTTCAGGCAGCGCAGATAAGCTATCTAACTGTGTAAATTGGGCTGTTGATAGTTTATTTTCTTTTAAATTATAGGCTGCAGCTTGGTGGCTAATATAAGAATCGTTAACTGAACAAACCGTTAATTCACTAAAATAACAGGCAAGGGCACCAAACGCGTCGTTTAAAATTAGTAATGAGCGACAATCAGGGTGATGTTCGTTAACATAATTGATAAGGTACTCGTCGGCCGAATCCCACGCTTGTAAACTGCGGTTTTTTTGATCCAAAGGGAAACGTTCAAGAGTAAATGTTTTATCGCCTAGCTGGGCTTGCGTCGTCATAATGGTTTGTTGATCAGTAATCTAATGTAGGTAAATTCTAACATGCAACGGCAAAACGCCAACCCCCAACAGTTACCAAACGGCTTTTCTTATCAAAGTAAGGCGCTTAGTGCGCAAAAAAGCCTCGATTTATTTTATTATTTACAAAAAAATCTTAATTGGCAGCAGCCTAATGTCACTGTGTATGGCAGAACAGGGCCCATTCCACGTTTGCAATGTTTTATGAGCGACTTAAATATTGAATATGGTTACTCACACAGTAAACAAATAGTAGAGCCGTGGGATGAGGTGCTTTTAGCAATGCGAAAACGTTTAGAGCGACATTTAAATAAGCCGCTTAATTCGTTATTAGTTAATTATTACCGTGATGGTAACGACACCATGGGCTGGCACAGTGATGATGAAATAGAGCTAGGCCCTGAGCCTACCATTGTATGTATATCACTTGGTGCTGAGCGCGTACTCAAATTAAAACAAAAAGCCACTAATAAAGTCACCGACTTAAAATTACAAAGCGGTAGTTGCTTAGTGATGAGTGGGCATAGTCAGCGCGACTACCAGCACGCAATCCCCAAACAAACTACGCTTGCTCATCCACGGATCAGCTTAACGTACCGCTTTATTGAGCACATTAAACAAAAGCAATTTAGTTAGTTAAATTAACTTGTTATAGTAGCTGCACAAATCAGTGACTAAATATGGTGTTTTAATGTCAATGCAACAACAAATTCAAGACAAGCTTAGTAGCGCGATTGCCTGTAAGCATTTAAACGTAATTAACGAAAGCCATATGCATAGCGCCGGTAGTGAGTCGCATTTTAAAGTAATTGTGGTAAGTGAAGAGTTTGCGGGTAAGCGATTACTACAGCGCCACCGCCAAATTAACGAAGTACTAAAAGATGAGCTAGCAAATCATATTCATGCCTTAGCGATTCATACGTACACGCCAGATGAATTTTCAGAGCAGGGTGGCGAAGCACCTGACTCTCCAAATTGTATGGGCGGCTCAAAGCTAAATTAACCACAATGTAGGTTAGCCAATATAAATAGGGGTATTTGATCAGGTTTAACTGATCAGATCAGTGTTTTTAGTATTAGCCTTTAAACTAGCGCTAATTTTTATTGTAAAAGATATAGGATGATCAATGGTCATTAAGCCTAAAATTCGTGGATTTATTTGTACTAACGCACACCCTGTAGGATGTGCAGAGCATGTTCAAGAGCAAATTAACTATGTAAAACAACAAGGCGAATTAAAAGATGCGCCTAAAAATGTACTCGTAATTGGTGCATCTACTGGCTACGGCTTAGCGTCTCGTATTACGGCGGCATTTGGCGGTGGGGCTAAAACACTGGGTATTTTCTTTGAAAAAGAAGGTACAGAGCGTAAGACAGGTTCTGCTGGTTGGTACAATACAGCAGCATTTCAAGACGCTGCAGATGAAGCTGGGCTTTGGTCAAAAAATATTAATGGCGATGCGTTTTCTAACGAAATTAAGCAAAAAGCAATCGAGACAATCAAAGCAGATTTAGGCAAAATAGACTGTATTATTTACAGCTTAGCATCGCCTCGTCGTACCGATCCAAATACAGGTGAGGTGTATTCATCTACACTTAAACCTATTGGCAGTGCTGTAACTACAAAAAATTTAAATACGTCAAAGCGCGAAATTGACGAAGTAACAGTAGAAGCCGCAAGCCAAGATGACATCGACAACACCATTAAAGTGATGGGCGGTGAAGATTGGGAAATGTGGATTGATGCATTAAAAGAAGCAGACGTACTAGCCGATAACTTTAAAACCACGGCTTATACTTATATAGGTAAAGAGTTAACGTGGCCAATCTACGGGCACGCAACAATAGGTAAAGCAAAAGAAGATTTAGACCGTGCAACTGCCGCAATTAAAGAATCGACAAAAGATTTAAATGGTCAAGCCTATGTGTCGTCGTTAAATGCTGTTGTTACTCAGGCAAGCTCTGCTATTCCTATTATGCCGCTATATATCTCTGCTTTATTTAAAGTAATGAAAGCCGATGGCACTTATGAAGGCACTATTGAGCAAATTCATGCTTTATTTAGCGAAAACCTATACGGTGAAAACCCACGCTTTGACGAGGGCGGTCACTTATTCCAAAACTACAAAGAGCTAGAGGACGATGTACAAGCACGTGTGCAAGCTGTTTGGGATAAAGTAGATACGAGCTCAATTGATGAGCTAACCGATTATGTAGGCTACCATAACGAATTTTTACGTTTATTTGGTTTTGGCATTGACGCTGTTGACTATGAGCAAGATGTAGATGCAGTGAAGCCAATTGCAAACATGATTGACTAATCATACTTTGTAATTATAAAAAGTCGCTTATTGCGGCTTTTTTGCTTTTAGTGTTTTAGATATTTTGTGGCAGTTAGGTGCTTAGGCTACCACTTTGGTCTACCTTGATTTTTATTTAAAACACTTAACAAAACTAAATAAGCGTTTCTGTCGTATAATTTTCATAAATACACTCGCATAGTCGTACATAATGATGTTAAAATCGAAGCAATATGTGAGGAGTTTTACTGCGTTGCTTGTTTGATATTCCTAGCAAGTTGTTCTTTTGTACCTTGATATATCTTGGATAACTCAAGTGGCGACGTGGTTGATACGATTTTTCAGTTTCTTTCCGTTAATTAATGCAAGTGCGTATGATCAACATAAAAAAAGGTCTGGATTTACCCATAGAGGGCGCGCCTCAGCAAGTTATTCATGATGGTTCTGCCATCAAACGTGTAGCTGTGCTAGGTGAAGAGTTTATCGGTATGCGTCCAACCATGCATGTTCGTGTGGATGACCAAGTCAAAAAAGGCCAGGTACTTTTTGAAGACAAAAAGAACCCAGGCGTCCTATTTACTGCACCAGCTTCTGGTACAGTAAAAGAAATTAATCGTGGTGCTAAACGTGTGCTGCAATCTGTTGTTATTGAAGTAAACGGCAGTGAGCAAATCACCTTTGACTCTTTCAATGCAGATGAGCTTACAAGCTTATCGCGTGAAAAAGCCAAAGAAGTACTTGTTCAGTCAGGTCAATGGACAGCACTTCGTGCTCGCCCATTTAGCAAAATAGCTGCGTTGGATGCAAATCCTAGCTCTATATTTGTAACCGCTATCGACACAAACCCTCTTGCTGCAGATCCTGCAGTAATTATTGCCGAAAATGCAGCTGCATTTGAAGCGGGTCTTGCTGTTGTTTCGCGTTTGACCGATGGCAAAGTATTTGTATGTAAGCAAGCTGGCAGTCAAGTTCCTAGCTCGTCTATCGCTCAAGTAGAAGTACATGAGTTCGGTGGCGTGCATCCAGCAGGCTTAGTTGGTACTCATATTCATCACCTTGATGCAGTATCTGTTAATAAACAAGTTTGGCATATTGGTTACCAAGACGTTATCGCGTATGGTCACTTATTCCTTACTGGTGAAATCAACACAGACCGTGTTATTTCGCTTGCAGGTCCTCGCGTTAAAAACCCTCGTTTAGTGAAAACACAACTAGGTGCTTCATTAGATGATTTAGTGGCAGGCGAATTAGAAGACGGTGATAACCGTGTTATTTCTGGTTCTGTTTTATCTGGCGCTATTTCTTCAGGTCCTCATGCATTCTTAGGTCGCTACCACGTTCAAGTATCTGTTTTACTTGAAGGTCGCGAAAAAGAGCTGTTTGGTTGGATTGCACCAGGTAGTGATAAATTCTCTGTAACGCGTACATTCCTTTCTCACCTTGCACCGAGTCGTTTATTTAAAATGACAACGTCTACAGGTGGTTCAAAACGTGCCATGGTACCAATTGGTAGCTACGAGCGCGTAATGCCGCTAGATATTTTGCCAACCCTATTATTACGTGACTTAATTTCACGTGACTTAGACAGTGCAATTTCATTAGGTGCGCTTGAACTTGATGAAGAAGATTTAGCGTTATGTACCTTCGTTTGTCCGGGCAAATACGAGTATGGTTCTATCCTACGCGATTGCTTAACAACGATCGAGAAGGAAGGCTAAGAGATGGGTTTAAAGAAATTTTTAGAAGACATTGAGCCGCATTTTGAACCAGGTGGTAAACACGAAAAATGGTACGCCCTGTATGAAGCAGCCGCGACTATTTTTTACACGCCAGGTTATGTAAATAAAGGCGCAACTCACGTTCGCGATAATATCGACCTAAAACGCATGATGATTTTAGTGTGGATGGCGACGTTCCCAGCTATGTTTTTTGGTATGTTCAACATCGGTCATCAGGCCGCAGGTGCTTTAGCACAAGGTTTTGAACTAGCAAACTCTTGGCAGGTTGGCTTGTTCCAGTTATTTGGTGGTGAATTAACCGCTGAGTCGGGCTGGGGCGCTAAAATGTTCTACGGGGCATGTTTCTTCTTACCAATATACGCCGTTACTTTTGCAGTAGGTGGTTTTTGGGAAGTACTATTTGCTTCTGTGCGTAAGCATGAAGTTAACGAAGGTTTCTTCGTAACCTCTGTATTATTTGCACTTATTTTGCCTGCGACTATTCCTTTATGGCAAGTGGCATTAGGTATTACGTTTGGTGTTGTTATTGCTAAAGAAATCTTTGGTGGTACAGGCCGTAACTTCTTAAACCCTGCATTAGCGGGCCGTGCGTTCTTATTCTTCGCATACCCTGCACAAATCTCAGGTGACACAGTATGGACTGCAGTAGACTCGTTCTCTGGTGCAACTATGCTAGGTCAAGCGTTTGTAGGCACTCTTGATTACAGCAACATGGAGCTATGGTGGAATGCGTTTTACGGTTTCATTCAAGGTTCTGTAGGTGAGACATCTACTCTTGCTGTGCTTATTGGTGGCTTATTCTTAATTTACGTTCGCATCGCTTCTTGGCGCATTGTACTAGGTGTATTCCTAGGTATGGTGGCAACTGCATTCTTATTAAATGCGGTTGGCTCTGAGAGCAATCCTGTATTTGCAATGCCTTGGCATTGGCATTTAGTACTGGGTGGTTTTGCGTTTGGTATGTTCTTTATGGCTACTGACCCTGTATCAGCTGCATTTACCGATAAAGGTAAGTTCGCATACGGCGCGCTTATTGGCTTTATGGTAGTTATGATCCGTGTAGTAAACCCTGCTTTCCCAGAAGGCATGATGCTAGCAATCTTATTTGCTAACTTATTTGCTCCACTGTTCGATCACTTTGTAGTGCAAGCTAATATCAAGCGGAGGTTGGCACGTAATGTCTAGTAATAACGAATCAATCGGCAAAACGTTAACGGTTGTTGTAGCACTATGTTTAGTGTGTGCAATTATTGTATCGTTTGCTTCTGTACAGCTTCGTCCTTTACAGCAAGCTAATAAAACTCAAGATATTCAACGTAATATCTTAGCAGCAGCTGATATTGAAATCGCAAACTCTGTATCTGACACATTCGATGGCAAAATCGAAGCACGTGTTGTTGATATGGACACTGGCGAATTTGTTGAAGATGCTGATCCAAACTCATTTGATTTCGAAAAATCGAAATTCGACCAACAAAGAAGTTTTGCACTTAAAGCAGAAGGGATTAAGGACATCGCTGGTATTCAGCGTATGACTAAAAACTCACCTGTTTACATCTCTAAAAAAGAAGATGGCTCTACAGATGCAATCATTTTACCTATCCAAGGTTACGGCCTTTGGGGTGTAATGTATGGTTTCTTAGCGCTTGAAAGCGATGGCGAAACAGTTAAAAACATCAACTTTTACAAGCATAGCGAAACACCAGGCCTGGGTGGCGAAATTCAAAACCCACAATGGACAGCTAAATGGCAAGGTAAAGAGTTACCTATTAACATTATGAAAAGCGGTGCTAGCAACGAACATCAAATTGATGGTTTATCAGGTGCTACACTAACTTCTAATGGTGTTGATCACACAGTTGACTTTTGGACTGGTGAAAACGGCTTTGGTCCTTTCCTTGCGAAGGTACGTGAAGGAGCGTTGAAATAATGGCTGATACTAAAGAAATGAAGTCGGTCCTATTTGGTCCGGTTTTAGCTAACAACCCAATCGCATTACAAGTACTTGGTATTTGTTCTGCTCTGGCGGTAACGTCTAGCTTAAAAAATGCCTTAATCATGTCAATTGCTTTGACATTAGTAACGGCGTTTTCTAGCTTGTTCATTTCAAGCATTCGTAACCACATACCTTCATCAGTACGTATTATCGTACAGATGACGATCATTGCTTCACTAGTAATTGTTGTAGACCAAGTATTACAAGCATTCTCTTACGCTACGGCGAAAGAGCTTTCTGTATTCGTTGGCCTAATCATTACTAACTGTATTGTAATGGGTCGTGCTGAAGCGTACGCAATGAAGTCGCCGCCACTTATGTCATTTTTAGATGGTATTGGTAATGGCTTAGGCTACTCAGTGGTATTACTTACTGTTGGTTTCATTCGTGAGCTATTCGGTAAGGGAACACTATTCGGTGTTGATATTATCCCATTAGTACAAGATGGTGGTTGGTATCAACCTATGGGTCTATTGATTTTACCACCGAGTGCATTCTTCATCATTGGTTTATTCATATGGGTACTTCGTACTTATAAGAAAGACCAAGTAGAAGCTAAAGCGTAAGGGGCAAGCAGTGGAACATTATATTAGTTTATTTGTAAAAGCGGTTTTTATTGAAAACTTAGCTTTAGCTTTCTTCCTAGGTATGTGTACTTTCTTAGCAGTATCTAAAAAAGTAACTACATCAATTGGCCTAGGTGTAGCCGTTATTGTGGTACTGGGTATTTCTGTACCAGTAAATAACTTGGTTTACCATGCCGTACTTGCACCGGGTGCATTAGAGTGGCTTGGTTACCCTGAAGCAGACCTTAGCTTTTTACGTTTCTTAACGTTCATTGGTGTTATTGCAGCACTTGTGCAAATTTTGGAAATGGCATTAGATAAGTTTTTCCCTGCACTTTACAACGCATTAGGTATCTTCTTACCACTAATCACAGTTAACTGTGCGATTTTTGGTGCGGTATCATTCATGGTTGAGCGTAACTATAACTTCGGCGAGTCTGTTGTTTATGGTGTTGGCGCTGGTGTTGGTTGGGCGCTTGCAATTACATTACTTGCAGGTATCCGTGAGAAAATGAAATATTCAGACGTGCCAGACGGCCTACGTGGTTTAGGTATTACCTTTATCACTGTTGGTTTAATGGGTCTTGGCTTTATGTCATTCTCTGGTATTTCACTGTAAAGGTAGCGAGGATAAATCATGAGTTATGAGATTTTCTTAGGCGTTGGTGTTTTCATCGCTATCGTTGTACTACTAGTTTTAGTTATCATTGGTGCTAAATCTAAGTTAGTTGCAAGCGGTGACATCATCATCGGTATTAATGGCGATCCAGACAAAGCCATTAAAACATCAGCAGGTAGCAAGCTTTTAGGCGCGCTATCTGAATCAGGTATTTTCGTATCATCTGCATGTGGTGGCGGTGGCTCTTGTGGTCAGTGTCGTGTACACATTAAAGAAGGTGGTGGCGATATCTTACCAACAGAACTTGATCACATTTCTAAAGGTGAAGCCCGTGAAGGCTGTCGTTTAGCGTGTCAGGTAAATGTTAAAAACGACATGGAAATTGAACTTGAAGAGTCAATTTTCGGTGTTAAAAAATGGGATTGTGAAGTTATCTCTAACGATAACAAAGCAACGTTCATTAAAGAGCTTAAGCTACAAATTCCAGATGGCGAATCAGTGCCTTTCCGTGCGGGTGGTTACATCCAAATCGAAGCGCCTGCTCACCATGTTAAATACGCAGATTTCGATATTCCTGAAGAGTATCGTGGCGACTGGAATCACTTTGGTTTCTTCGACCTGGAGTCAAAAGTAGACGACGAAACAATTCGTGCATACTCAATGGCTAACTACCCAGAAGAAGAAGGCATTATCATGCTTAACGTGCGTATTGCTACGCCGCCGCCAAGAAACCTAAGCCTACCATGTGGTAAAATGTCATCGTACATTTGGTCACTTAAAGCAGGCGACAAGGTAACTATTTCAGGTCCATTTGGTGAGTTCTTCGCTAAAGACACCGACGCTGAAATGGTATTCGTAGGTGGTGGTGCAGGTATGGCACCAATGCGTTCACATATCTTTGACCAACTTAAGCGTTTAAACTCTAAGCGTAAGATTAGTTTCTGGTATGGTGCGCGTTCTGAGCGTGAAATGTTCTATGTTGAAGATTTCGACGGCTTAGCAGCTGAAAACGATAACTTTGTATGGCATACAGCATTGTCTGACCCACAACCAGAAGATAACTGGGAAGGTTACACAGGCTTTATCCATAACGTACTTTATGAAAACTACTTGAAAGATCATGAAGCGCCAGAAGATTGTGAGTTCTACATGTGTGGTCCTCCAATGATGAACGCGGCTGTTATCGGCATGCTTAAAGACCTAGGTGTAGAAGACGAAAACATCTTACTAGATGACTTCGGTGGCTAACACCCATATCAAAACAGCTTAGTTTTGGTTAAAATACGGGCCTCGTCGCACTTTGTGCAACGGGGCTTTTTTTATTTTATTTTACATGGGCTAATTTAATGAACAGAGTAAGCAGTTCTCAAGGCGCTATCAGTATTTTTTTATTAACTATAATGCTATTTATCTCTGGCTGTGGGGCTGAAAAAACACCTCAGGAGGTATTTTTAGAAGGCAAAACGATGGGCACCACCTATCATATTAAATACTTTGCCGACGATAAAAGCGTTGATGCCACTAAATTACAGCAGCAAATAGATACGCAATTGAAAGCGGTTAATCAGTCTATGTCTACGTATATCCCCGATTCTGAAATTAACATATTTAATAAATTACCCGCCAACCAGGTTATGCCAATTAGTGAAGACTTTAGGGCTGTGGTGAGCGAATCGATTCGTTTAGGTAAGTCGACCAAAACGCTTGATGTAACGATGGGCCCGTTAATAGATTTATGGGGCTTTGGACCTGATAAAAAACCAACTAAGCGCCCAAGTGATGAAGCACTTGCTGCAATGATTGAAAAAATTGGTGTAGATAAACTTAATCTTACTGAGCAGGGCCTTGCTAAAACAGTTGATGGTTTAGAGCTGTCGTTTTCGGCCACAGCGAAAGGGTATGGCATTGATAAAGTAGCGCAATTACTTGAAAGCCAAAATATTAGTAACTACATGGTAGAAATAGGTGGGGAGCTGCGCATTGGCGGTGAAAAGCCAAATAACCAAGATTGGAAAATCGCGATAGAGCAGCCAGATGCGCCACCAGGCGAGCGAAAAGTTCACCGTGTATTAGCGCCCGGTACGAATGGCATTGCAACATCAGGTGACTACCGTATTTTTTATAAAATGGATGGCGAAACTTACACTCATTTAATAGACCCAGTAACAGGCATGCCAATCAAACATGACTTAGTGTCGGTTACTGTATTACATCCTAGTGCAATGACCGCAGATGGCTTAGCAACCGCATTAACGGTTATGGGAATGGACGATGCTAAAGCATACGCTGAAAAGCACGATTTACCTGTGTACTTAATGGCTAAATCAGACAAAGGCATTGTGACTTACGCGAGCACTGCTTTTAAACCTTATTTGTAATATAATGGCGTTTAGCTAAAGTTTTATTCGTGCTAAACGCATATTACAACCGATTTTTTGAAATAGACTTCTCTCGCATCTATGTGGGTTTTGGGTGTATAATTTAGCGGTCGCTCAACAATGTTTGAGCATAATTTATTGCTGATCAATAGGGGCTAAGCAATGTCACTTTTTCTTCTTACATTTGGTTTATTAATTTTAATCGTGATAGCTATGGCTGTTGGTATGATCGTGCAAAGAAAATCTATGGCAAGTAGTTGCGGTGGATTAGGCTCGGTAGGTATTGATAAAGCCTGTGATTGTGACGATCCATGTGATAAGCGTAAAAAGCGTATGGCTAAAGAGCAAGCCTGGAAAGAAAACCAAATTATTTAAGCCGTAGCTTAATGACAAAAAGCGCCTTATGGCGCTTTTTTTTTACCTGTATATTTAGTACTCATACCTTCTTTTAATTAAACACAACCTTAATGTATTAGACCAAGGTCTATAGTTTAGTTTTTTTCACCTATTAGGTTTATTTTTCTCGTTTGTCAAATTGGAGCTAACACTCTAAAGTTTAACCATAGACACAGAGCAAGGCTCCAGTCATAAGCTTGAGGCATAAAAGTTAGCCTCGCTTAAAAGAATCTTTATATTGTGTGTGAAGATGTTGTCAGTGTGAAAGGCAACTCAAGTTCGGTGGTGACTTAGCTTGAGTTGTTTTTATTCCCTACAATTGCCACGCAGTGTAAACCAAAAATCTTTATATTGTGTGTGAAGATGTTGTCAGTGTGAAAGGCAACTCAAG
>NZ_AUTO01000283.1:0-20640 GCF_000498055.1 Pseudoalteromonas sp. TB51 | reverse complement strand
CGTCGGTATCAAACGCCATAACCACAGCGGCGGCGCCAAATCGTTTAATAATTTTAGCTTGACGTTTAAACGGCTCCTCCCCTTCTTTAAGCGATATTGAGTTAACAATAGCCTTGCCTTGAATACATTTAAGGCCTGCTTCTATTACTTCCCATTTAGAGGAGTCGACCATAATGGGCACTTTAGAAATATCGGGCTCTGAGGCAATTAAGTTTAAAAACTTAACCATGGCCGCTTTTGAGTCCAACATGGCTTCGTCCATGTTTATATCAATAACTTGGGCGCCGTTTTCTACTTGCTCGCGGGCAACATTCAGGGCGGTCTCGTAATCTTCTTCCATGATTAAGCGTTTAAACATGGCAGAGCCGGTTACGTTGGTACGCTCGCCAACATTGGTAAATACTGCAATTTGCTGGGTCATGTTGGCTCCTAGTTTAAGTTACAGGCTTCAAGGCCTGATAAACGCATGCGAACATCAAGCTCAGGCAATGCGCGAGGCTTTACCCCTTCAAGCCCTTTGGCAAACGCACGAATATGCGCAGGCGTGGTGCCACAGCAACCACCAACAATATTTATAAAGCCCGATTTGCCCCAATCTATAATCTCTTTCGCCATGTCCTCTGCTTCTAGGTCGTACTCACCAAATTCGTTAGGTAAACCGGCATTTGGGTGTACTGAGGTAAATGTTTCGCATACGCGCGAAAGCTCCTCTACGTATTGGCGTAGTAAATCGGGGCCTAGGGCACAGTTAAGGCCTATAGAAAGCGGCTTAATATGGCGAATAGAGTTATAAAATGCTTCGGTGGTTTGCCCCGAAAGCGTACGCCCTGAGGCATCGGTAATTGTGCCTGAGATCATTACAGGTAATGTGCGCCCTGCTTGCTCAAACGCCTCTTCTACTGCGAATGAGGCCGCTTTTGCATTAAGGGTGTCGAAAATGGTTTCGATAAGTATTAAATCGGCGCCGCCTTCCATTAATGCAAGGGTAGACTCAACATACGCAGTAACCAGCTTATCAAAGGTAATATTGCGATAACCTGGGTCGTTTACATCTGGCGAAATTGAGCAGGTTTTAGAGGTTGGCCCTAACACACCGGCTACATAGCGTGGTTTTTCTGGGTTTTTAGCGGTGAACTCGTCACATATTGCGCGTGCGAGTTTGGCCGACTCTAAGTTTACCTCACGGCTTATGCTTGCCATGTCGTAATCTTCCATCGAAATGGTGGTTGAGTTAAAGGTATTGGTTTCAATAATGTCTGCACCGGCGGCTAAAAAGCTGCGGTGTATATTGGCAATTAACTCAGGTTTTGTAAGGCTTAATAAATCGTTATTGCCTTTAATTAGTACGTGCCAGTCTTTAAAGCGCTCGCCTCGGTAGTCTTCTTCTTCAAGCTTGTGAGTTTGGATCATGGTGCCCATGGCGCCATCTAAAATTAAAATACGCTCTTTTAATGCAGCGCTTAATTCGCTGTGTTTATTATTGTTTTGCACGTTATTCGGCATAGTTGTTAGTCCTCACATCTTGGCTAACTAAATTAATATCATAAGGGGTCGTTTGGTACACGTAGTAATTTAACCAGTTCGAAAACAGCAAAAAAGCATGGCTTTGCCACGTTTTTGACGGCTTTTTGCTTGCGTCGTTATCTGGAAAATAGTTTTCGGGTTTTGGCGCATCAGGGCTTTTTTGTAAATCGCGCTCGTACTCTGCTTTTAATGTGTCGGCATCGTATTCTGGGTGGCCGGTTATAAACACTTGGCTGCCCGACTTATTTTTCATTAAGTAAGCGCCTACTTTTTCAGAGCCTGCCAATACCACTATATCGTCGCAGGCATTTATTTTATTTATATCTATGTGGCCATAACGTGAGTGCGGCACTAAAAAGGTGTCGTCGAAGCCACGAGTAAGTGCTCCGTGATCAAAGTAACACTGGTGAGTAAACACGCCACAAAGTTTATCTTCTTTTAAATCGCGTTTTAAATTGTAACGATGATACAGCGCCGCATGCGCCGCCCAGCACGAAAACAGCGTAGAGGTAACGTGCTGCTCTGCCCAATCAATAATCACTTTTAGCTCATCCCAGTACGCAACATCGTCGTATTCAAGGTGTGCGAGTGGCGCGCCGGTAACAATTAACGCATCGTAGTTATTGTCTTTCACTTCTGAAAAATAACGATAAAAGGTATCTAGGTGCTCTTCTGAGTTGCTACTGCTGCGGTGCGTATCTAGGCGCAATAACTCTACATTTACTTGTAAAGGAGAATTGGCAAGCAAACGAATAAACTGCACTTCGGTTTCTACTTTATTAGGCATTAAATTTAAAATAGCCAAACGCATAGGACGAATTTCTTGCGTTTTTGCGCGACTTTTTGGCATTACAAACACGTTTTCTTCACGTAAACGGGCAATAGCCGGTAGCTCGTCTTTCACTGTAATTGGCATATTTTTTACTCCTACTCATAAAAACCGAGAATTTATACGCTCTCATTATGAACAGTATGCTAAAAATATCAACCTCTAGATGTATAGATGTCTAAATGAAATTTATTCATGATTTTATACTTTATCAACCTGCAGCCATTAGCGCTTTAAAACCCGCCATTCGTTGACTGTTTCACCCGTGAGCCACTACAATACAACATTGAAATTTTTATTATTATTTGAAGGCTTTCCTCCATGGTTTTACCTGATAAGTTTATATTCTCGATGAGTCGAGTATCTAAAGTTGTGCCACCTAAGCGCACAATTTTAAAAGATATTTCGTTGCACTTTTTCCCTGGCGCTAAAATTGGGGTGCTAGGTTTAAATGGTGCTGGTAAATCTACATTACTTCGCATTATGGCCGGTGTTGACCAAGACTTTGAAGGTGAAGCTCGCCCTCAACCTGGTACTAAAATTGGTTACTTACCGCAAGAGCCAGTACTGGACGAAAGCAAAACAGTACGCGAAATTGTTGAAGAAGCTGTTGGCGAAGTAAAACATGCCCTTAATCGCCTTGACGAAGTGTACAACGAGTACGCAATGGAAGACGCTGACTTTGACGCCCTAGCAAAAGAGCAAGGTGAGCTTGAAGCGATTATTCAAGCGCACGATGGTCACAACATCGATAATGTTTTAGAACGCGCTGCTGATGCACTTCGTTTACCTGAGTGGGATGCTAAAATTGAGCACCTTTCAGGTGGTGAGCGCCGCCGTGTTGCTATTTGTCGTTTATTACTCGAAAAACCAGATATGCTTATTCTCGATGAGCCTACTAACCACTTAGATGCTGAGTCGGTTGCTTGGCTTGAGCGCTTCTTACATGATTACGAAGGCACTGTTGTGGCGGTAACGCATGACCGTTACTTCCTTGATAATGTAGCTGGCTGGATACTAGAGCTTGACCGCGGTGAAGGTATTCCGTGGGAAGGTAACTACTCTTCTTGGCTTGAGCAAAAAGATGCGCGCTTACAACAAGAGCAAAAATCTGAAAAAGCACGTCAAAAATCAATTGCTCAAGAGCTTGAGTGGGTGCGCTCAAACCCTAAAGGTCGTCAAGCTAAGTCTAAAGCGCGTATGGCGCAGTTTAGCGAGCTACAGCAGTCTGATTACCAAAAACGTAACGAAACTAACGAGCTATTTATTCCACCTGGCCCGCGTTTAGGTGACCAAGTGCTTGAAGTTAATAACTTACGCAAGAGTTTTGGCGACCGCGTATTAATCGACGATTTAAGCTTTAGTATGCCAAAAGGCGCGATTGTGGGCATTATCGGTGCCAATGGCGCGGGTAAATCAACCCTATTTAAAATGCTAAGCGGCGAAGAGCAACCTGATAGCGGCAGCATTAGCGTAGGTGAAACTGTAGAGCTTGCAACGGTTGATCAGTTCCGTGGCAACATGGACGAAAGCAAAACTGTATTCCAAGAAATATCTGACGGACAAGACGTACTAAAAATTGGTAACTTTGAGTTCCCAAGTCGTGCATACGTTAGCCGCTTTAACTTTAAAGGTAACGATCAGCAAAAGTTTGTGAAAGACTTATCAGGTGGTGAGCGTAACCGTTTACACCTTGCTAAGCTTTTAAAAGCGGGTGGTAACGTAGTACTACTGGATGAGCCAACCAATGACCTTGATGTTGAAACACTTCGCGCCCTTGAGAACGCTATTTTAGAGTTCCCAGGCTGTGTAATGTGTATATCGCATGACCGTTGGTTCCTTGACCGTATTGCAACGCACATTTTAGATTACCGCGACGAAGGCCAAATTAACTTTTTCGATGGTAACTACACTGAATACGAAGAGTGGCTTAAAAAGACCTTAGGCGCAGAAGCTGCACAACCTAAGCGTATTAAGTACAAAAAAATTGGTTAATTGTAAACTGATATAACAAACCCTGCATTTATGCGGGGTTTTTTTATGCCATTTTTTATCGCTATGGGCTATTTCCCGCTATGCTTGATTTAAATATTACAATAAAGGCAACTCGTTTTATGGAAAATCGACGTCAGTTCTCGCGTATTCTTTTTTCAACCGCGGCTCAATTAGAATTTGCAGGAGAGAGCTACCCATGCAAATTACTCGATGTATCTTTACATGGCGCACTCATTACTAAATGCGCGGCGTTTAGTGGCACAAAAAATAGCGAAGCCACCTTGCGCTTTACCTTGCCACAAAGCGATATAGAAATAAAAATGGAGGTGTTTATTTGCCACATAGAAGATAAACACATCGGCCTTAATTGCCACCATATAGATATAAACAGCATTACCTATTTAAAACGGTTAGTTGAACTTAATTTAGCCGATGAACAATTACTTCATCGCGAGCTTGCCTCATTGATTGAATAGCAGCAATAGACTCCCTTAGTTAAGTTTATTACCATAGCGCAAACTTTATTATTGATACGGTTATGCGCCTAAACCCTCACTTACCTTTGGTCTATCACAGTAATTATTCGTTTAGCTTTGACCCTAAGCACCGATTTGTAATGAGTAAATTTGCTCATTTATATGAGCAGGTTAAAGGTTTAGGCATTGCAGGTAATAATTTAGTAGAGCCTATTTTGGGCTCCCCCGAGCCACTTGAACTGGTACACTGCGAAAACTACATTCACGATTTATGGCATAACCGTCTAGACGAAAAAGCTATGCGCCGCATTGGCTTACCTTGGTCGCAACCGCTAATGAACCGTACATTCACCGCCCCACAAGGCACGTTACAAACTGCACGCTTAGCATTAAAGCATGGCTTAGCCTGTCATTTAGCAGGCGGTACACACCATGCACACACTGATTTTGGCTCAGGTTTTTGTATGGTGAACGACTTAGCCTTTACCGCGCAAACATTAATACAAAGCGGTGAAGTGACCAACGTGCTCATTTTTGATTTAGACGTACACCAAGGCGATGGCACAGCTGCAATGCTTGCGCATCAGCCGTATGCGTATACATGCTCTATACACTGCGAAAAAAACTTCCCGTTTAGAAAATCCCCCAGCGATTTAGACATAGGCCTTGCTAACAATATGCAAGACGCAGAATACTTAGGCGTTGTGGATGATACGCTGCAGTTTTTACTAAAAGAGCTCAACCCCGATTTAGTCTTATACGATGCCGGTGTAGATATTTGGCAAGACGATGGCTTAGGCAAACTAGATATAAGCTGGGACGGCATTAAACAGCGTGACCATTTAGTGTTTAAGCGCAGCCTTGAACATAACACCGCTATTGCTAGTGTTATTGGTGGCGGCTACGACAGAGACCATACGCGTTTAGCGCAGCGCCATGCAATAGTGATTGAGCAGGCTGCTGGTTTTTAAAATAAGTATTAACCTGTGCGCTTTATACTTTTAACTGGCTTGGGGTTAGCCCTGTCCAACGTTTAAATGCCCGCCTAAAGTTAGGAATATCGTAAAATGCCAAACGCTCAGCAACATGCTCATTGCACTTAGCGCGCAAGGTAAGTAAATAAATGGCTTTATGTTTATTTTGCTCATCAACTAAGCTCGAAAAGCGCATACTATGGCATTTTAGTTTTCGTTTAAACGTGGCTGGGCTCATGGCAAAATACTGGGCGGTTTGCTCTAAACTTGCCTCGTTATAAGTGTGTAGATAGCGCCAAACAGCCTCTATAAAGGTGTATTTTTCGTGTGATTTTACAGCCAATTGAGCGCGTGCTTGCATAAAGCGTAATTCGCTGGCGTACGGGTTAGCTTGGCGAAGTAATGTTTTGCTAATTACCCAACGAGTCGTTGGCTGCTCAAAACGTAGCTTTAAACCTAAATGTTGCTCGTACTGATGAATATGACGCGGTCGCTTAAAGCTAAAGTCGAACTCACATTGCGGATAGTGCGGGCTTAAACGCTTTAATAAACTATAAAACGCAGCACTGTAAATTTCTAAAATGTAGTTATGTAGGTCGTCATCAAGCCCTGTAGCAGCATTTAAAAAAATATAAAATTGCTGATTACTTACATAGTGCTGACTAAAAAACAAAGGGCAAAGCTGTAAACGCGCTCGCTGTATTTGTAACAGTGCCGCCCCTAGTTTAGCGCTGAACAATACACTTTGTGCTGCGCTACTTGAATCGTTAACTAATTGACTACCTAGTAAAAAACCGCTGTCGGGGGTGTTCATTAGGCGTTTAAATTGACTTAGTAATTTAACTTGCTGCTCTAAACTAAAGCAATGCTCAACGCTGAGTAAATCTTGCTCAAAAATCCCGGTGCCGCGTAACAACTTATGTAGGGCAACCCCCCTACTTTGCGCAAGCTCTACAACGGCAGTTATAAGCCCCTGTGCAGTTAAATACTTGTCACTTAAGCTAACATAACTGTTCACTGCTGGTGGCTCTTTGTTGTTTTTGTAGTTGTAGGCCGCTGTGCAATTGTTGCATTAGCATGTGAGCTGTATCACTTTTTTGCGCTTGTATGATGTGGGTAGTTACACACTGAAACTTAGCAAGCCCAGAGCCTTCTACTTTAAAAGCACAATGTTTTAATGCGGCTGTTATTTGCCTAAGAAGCTCTTGGCCTTGCTGCTTTGATGTGGCTGGCATTAGCACCATAAAACAGTCTCCCGCATAACGACATACCACATCGCTTAACCGACAGTTCATTAGTATAAGCTCGCTTATTTCGCGTAGCAGTCGATCCCCTTCGCTAAAACCAAACTCATTATTAAAACTCGCGAAGTCGCGTATATCAATAGCGGCTAATAAAACTGGCTGCGGCGCCTTAAGCTGCGTGTTTAACAGGCTTTGTAAGTATTCGGCTGTATAAACGCCGGTAACGGGGCATACTTTGTCGTGCTCACGTAAATGTGCTTCACGGCGCCTTAGCTGTTTATTTAAAACATATTGTTCTTGGTGCCAATGGTATAAACCTAAACTGGTTAGCAGCATCCCAACGGGAGCTGGCAGTGACTCTATCCAGCTTAGCCACTGCTGCGCAGGTTGCATCAACCATTCATCGAGCAAATCGAGCGTGGCCGAGAACATAAATAAACCAAGTCCAAGCACCAAATAACGAGTAACTTTGCCCGGCGGGCGCGAAATAAGTAAGGCAACAATCCAAGTTAGGGTCATAATCACTATGCCGCCCTCACCAATAATATCGAGCCATTGTATGTGTTGTAGCTCTTTGAGCTCCCCTAAATAGGCACATAAAAAGATGGCTAATAACGCCATAGCTATAATACTGTTTGTTAAAAGCCGATGGCTAATAAAGGGATTAAATCGCATAGTTTGTCTTATTTAAATTTCGTATGTATTTATGCTACCCGAAGTGCATTTTTTGTAGCAGGGTCATATTAGCTCAATGATGTGACAGCTAAATGATATGCACTTACTTTTAAGCTGCACATGGCCCATTAACACTATATTGCTTGGGAGTGCGATTAGCTCACACGCCAAGGTAAAGCTTTTAAAACCTTAATAACCTGCTGATCTAAATAGGGTGTTGTCACATTTGCGTCATTTAATTTAATTAGTTTGCTTTCAAACCAAGCAGCAACAGGAGCAAATTACATGGCACACTTTAAACTTAAAGCACTGGTAACAGCGCTATCACTTTGCAATTTAGCAGTACATGCAGCACAAGAAGAACACACAACTGATGTAAAAATATCTGAAGAGTTAGTAGTTTATGGCGAAATAGGCTATCGCAACCGCTCACAAGAGTTGGCCCCTACACTTGAATACTCTCAAGAATACTTTCAGCGTTTTGAACCACTAACAGCAGGTGATGCACTAAAGCGTGTACCGAGTGTGACGTTTTTATCAGATGTGCTTGAGTCTGACGGCGCACGTATGCGCGGTTTGAGCCCTGCTTACACAAAAGTACTGATCAATGGCGAAGAAGTTCCAGGCTCTGGCGCTGATCGCTCATTTTTTGTTGACCGTATTCCAGCAGAATTAATCGAGCGTGTAGAAATAATTCGTTCATCAAGTGCCAACCGCTCTGCCGATGCAATTGCGGGCACCCTTAACATTGTACTTCGCGATGGCTACAGCTTAGACGGCGGTTACATTCGTGCAGGAGGCTTACGCTATGATGATGGTGAACTAAAAGAAAGCTTTGCGGGCGTTTACGGTACTGAGTTTGCAGGTGGACGTTTACTACTAGGCGCCAACTTACAAGGTCGTTATAACCCAAAACAAAAATCAAGCATACGTTATGGTGATAGCCCTGAAAATAACCCTAATTACGCAACTGATGATTTTGATAACCGTGAAGATCAATCTGATACTCGTGATGGCGATGACACATCATTAAATGCCAGCTTTGAAAAGGTATTTGAGAACGGTGGCAAGTTTGATATTAGCGCCATGTGGGTTGATACAGACCGTACCGAAGACGAGCGTTCTTTTGAATATGACAACGCGACGGCCACGTCTAACTCTGTGGTTGAAGGCGGTAACTTGCTTTCAGACAACGCAAATGTTTCCTACATTGACCAAACCAACTACAACATAAACTCAGGTTATGAATTACCGTTATTAGGCGGTACCAGCAAGTTTAAAGTAGGGTATGCCAGCTTTGAAGAGTCAGTTTATGAGCAAGAAGTTGAACTTGATACATCTGAGCTCCCAATGGTTTTTGAGGAAGCAGAAGAAACTGTTGAGATTGACGATAAAGAATGGTCATTACAATGGCAACATAGCTTACTGCTAGGTGACTCAAAAGAAGTTCAGTTTGGTGCTTTTGTTCAAGGAAAAGAGCGCGACACAGCAATTTTTGAAGCTGAAGAGGAAAGTGAGCAAACACTTACTGGCTGGGATCAATATAACCAGACGCCAATGTCATTAGCACAATTTAACAACGAATTTGAAGCAGTAGATGGTGGCGTTAATACGCTTGAAGAAGACCGTTTTGACTTATTTGCATTAATCAAACACGAAGCCGATGTGTTCTCATGGGAGATGGGTGTACGTTGGGAGTCAACTGACTCAAACATTACCGATACCAATGAAGGCGTTACTGCAAAAAATGACTATGACTTTTTCTTACCTTCAGCTCACTTTCGTTACAGTGTCAGCGATAACGGTCGAGTCAGCGCCTCTGTTGCACGTAGCTTACGCCGCCCTGACTTTGACTACATAACACCCGCCCTACTTGAAGAAGAGCTCGCTGATAATGACTTTTTAGGTAACCCAAATCTTAAGCCAGAATCTTCTTGGGGTATCGATTTAGGTTACGAATACCGTTTAGGTAAAAGTGGCGTTGTCGGTGTAAACGTATTTTACCGTGACGTTAGCGACCTAATTGAAATTGCCAGTTCCGGTGTTGAAGGCTCAGAAGGCGAAGGTACATTTGTACTGCAACCACAAAATACTGGCGATGGCACAGTACAAGGTATTGAGTTTGATTTATCAACGCCACTGAACGCAATCAACATGCCAAATACTGGTATTTTCATAAACTACTCTTGGCTTGACAGTGAAGTTGAAGACAGTTTTGGCAAACGTAAATTTAACGACCAATCAGATTATGTTTATAACATTGGCTTTATCCAAGATTTACCAATACTGCGTGCATCATTTGGTGCAACTTACCGTAACCAAGGTGATGCATACGGACGCTTTGTAGGTGAAGAAGTTACCACCTCTTACGGTGCTGATTTAGAGCTTTTCGTTGAAAAGCGCTGGGATGACGTAACCCTTCGCCTAGTGGGTTCAAACCTACTTGATGCCAGTAAAGATGAAGTTTTTAACAAATTTGACTCACTTGATGACCAAAACAGCCGTGACTTTGATGAGTACGAGCTTGAATCTGAAGAAGCAGGTCCTGTGATTCAACTAATGTTGCGCTACGCATTTTAATAGCAGGCATCATCATTTTAGGCACGTGATGGATTGCTATTACGTGCCTTTTGGGAGTTAGAACATGTTTAAACTGTCTTTCATAATGGCCGCCCTACTGAGCTCATCAGCACTCAGTGCAGTCGAGCCTGTTATTTATAAAGATGAGCTTTATCAACAGCAAAAAATAGCTAAGTTAAATACGCTACCTGATAGCCTTAACTTTATGGTAATTGGTGATTGGGGACATAACGGCCACCTTTATCAAAAAGAAGTGGCTCATCAGTTAGAAATTGCCATGTACCAAACTGATGCTGACTTTATCGTCTCAACTGGCGATAACTTTTACCCGAATGGGGTGGCAAGCGTTAACGATCCGCTTTGGCAATCAGCCTTTGAGAACATATACCACGGCCCGCATACTTTTGAAGACTGGTATGTTGTGTTAGGTAATCACGATTACTTGGGTAACGCCCAAGCACAAATTGACTACACAGAAAAAAGCCAGCGTTGGCAGTTACCTGCAAGGTACTACAGTAAAACATTTGCGCTTGAAAACAACGAGCAAGTGTTAATGGTTTTTTTAGATACCAACCCAATTCAGCCGCAATACAGAGACCGTGATAAATACCGTTCAACCCAAGGGCAAGGCTATAAAGCCCAGCTTACTTGGCTTGAAACCCAACTTGCCGGCAGTAGAGCAAAGTGGAAAATTGTGGTAGGCCACCACCCGCTTTATTCAAGTGGTAAACGCTTTGGCCGTAACCAAGGGCTTCGCGACATTTTAGAACCTATTTTGGAGCGTCATAACGTGCATGCTTATATCGCAGGGCACGAGCACGACTTGCAATACAACCAACCAAACAATAGCAAGGTTGCTCACTTTGTCTCTGGCGGAGGAAGCGAAGCACGTTTTGTAAAACAGCGTGAATTTACCCGTTATGCAGAAGCAACCCCTGGCTTTTTAAGTGTATCTATCAATGGTGAAACGCTAAAAATGAGCGCAATTAATCACCTTGGTGAAGTACGTTTTAGCACTGAAAAGCATATTAATAAGTAAAGGATAAAATAATGAACTTTAAATTAAGTACCATTTCAACAGTGCTCTCTAGTGCACTTCTGGTTACAGCTCTTAGCGGCTGCACAAGTAATGAGGAACCTAGCAGCCAAAGCAACGCAGCTATGGTACAAGCAGCAATAGCTGTGGAAAAATTTGGCCCTCAACAAAATATGCAAGGCTCACAGGCAGCAGCGCTGGGTAATAACCAATGGTTGATTGCCAGCGAAAGCCAGGGCTTATTAGTGACAGATAAAGACCAAAGCAGTGTGTTATTAGCGGGTAACTTTGAATCTATCTCACTGAAGAAAATCACAGAGCAACAATTTTTATTGGCTAGCCTAGATAACAATCAAGATAATGTGGCTATTTTTAAGCTCCTGAAAACGGATTCATCTTGGCAGCTAACTGAGCTTACACGTATCAGTCCACCACAAGCACAACCAGATGCAGTGTGTTTATTTAAAAACGATAATAATGCAACTGTATCAGCGTTTGTGCCAGATGTTCGCGGCTTGATCAGTGAAACCATTATTTATGACTTAGCGAGCAAGCAAGCAAAAAACATCGCTGTTCGTGAATTTTCAGCCGTTACTGAAGCCTCAGGTTGCGCAGTTAATGACGAAACAAAAACCTTGTATGTGGGCGAAGCTGAACTCGGCGTTTGGGCTATCAATGCTGACGCTGAATCCGATGCCAATAAACAGCCAGTGGCATTAGTTGAGCCTTACGGTGAATTAAAAGCTGAAATCGGCGCATTATCAGTATCACAAGATGGTACTTTATGGCTTACTGCCACTGATGGCAATATGATCTATGCTTACCACGAAAATACTGAAAAACTAAGTCAATGGTCACTTTCTGGCGATCACACCATTGAATCTGTTGCAGCGAGTTTGATCGATAACAATCAAGCGCAGCTAGTTTTAATTGATGATAAAACAGGTGCCTATATTCAAGCAAACGTTAACTACACAGCGCAAACAGTTACTTCACAAAACAAAGTCGCTATGACTCACCTCCATGCCAGCGCACAAACAACACCAGTAGCAGCATTTGGTGATGCAGCGGATGACCCGGCAATTTGGATAAATGAGCAAGACGCTAAAAACAGCTTAATTTTAGGCACAGATAAACGTCGCGGCTTGATGGTTTATGATCTTGATGGCAACAAAGTACAATCGCTTAATGTTGGGCGTTTAAATAATGTTGATGTACGCCAGCATCAGGGTATAAACAACGAAACCCAGACTTTGATCACAGCCAGCAACCGCACGCTTAACAGTATTAGCGTGTTTACGGTGGATAGTAATAATAAAGTAAACCATGTAACAGAAGTAGCCACAAACCTGACTGAGATGTACGGTATGTGTATGTATTCGTCTGAATCTGGTCAATACGTATTTGTTAATGATAAATCAGGTTTATTCCAGCAATATAAACTCACCGGTGAGCAAGGTAACTTAAGCGGTGAACTGGTTAGAGAGTTTACCCTACCAAGCCAACCTGAAGGCTGTAGCGCTGATGATAAACTAGGCCAATTATTTGCAGGTGAAGAAGATGCAGGCATTTGGTATATCGATGCTGAACCCAGTGCTGGTAACAAAGCGCTCATGCTACAAGGTATAAATGAGCAACTTGTGGCAGATGTTGAAGGCATGGAAATCTATCATGCTGATGATACTCGTTATTTAGTGGTATCAAGCCAAGGCGATAATAGCTATGTGCTTTATAAAATATCAGATGATACACAGCCTAGCCTAAGCTTTGCAGGTAAATTTAATGTGATTGCTAATCTAGATAAAGGCATTGACGGCGCAGGTGAAACGGACGGCTTAACCGTTACAGCAAAACCTTTACCAGGCTATCCTGAAGGCATGCTTATAGTGCAAGACGGCTACAACCGTATGCCACTACAACCACAAAATTTTAAAATTATTGACTGGCGTGAAGTTAAAAAAGCGATTAAGTAAAAACCTACCATATTTAAACGCAATAAGGCTCTTACGAGCCTTTTTACTATGTGTATTTAAAATAAACCTATTAAATTTAGAGTTATTAAAGCTATATACTACACTTTAAGCTCATAAATTAATTGAGATTATTATGCGTTTACTTCTTACTTTGTTGATCATTACTATAAGCGGATACGCTTTTGCTGAGGAAGAGGCAGCAGAATTGCCACCACTCAACCCCAAATACAAGGCTGAGCATGCAATAGCACTGGTGAATAAAGGTTCAGGAATTTATGCGTTTAACTTACCCGGCTATAAATTACCGCACGATGTACAAGTGGTGTATAGGATTAAAAACCCCGATGTGGCTTTTTTAGATGTTCTGCGCAACGCAGAGCTTATAACGCTAAAGCCCAAACCATTTAATATTCAACGCTTAATGCGCGGTGAAGAAATAACCATTACCGCAGATGTGTACGAAGGCAATTACAAAAAAGCAGGCAGCCTAATTTACACAAACAGAACAATAGAAATGAGTAAGCAGCTATATGCTCGCCAATTAAAAGATTTAGCTAAAGCTAGCCAGTGGCAAGAATACGACATGATAGACCTAGGTAGCACAGAGCGAATTTACATACATAAAATTAGCCAAGCACCTAGTTTCAGCCACTTAATTTTTGTAGATTTGGTAAATGCCTGTATGCAAAAGTTTAGAACCTCAACCCTCCTTCCCAGCCAGAATGAGTTAACGTATAAATTTATAAACTGCGGCTCCCTAAAACCTTTGTTTTACGAAGCAGAAAGTTTAAATAAATAGTTTCAAACATGAAAAAAGGCCCTTTCGAGCCTTTGGATTAACTTTGGAAATATAAAGTTTTAAAAATTATATCAGTGTAAGCAGTTGTGGCGCTGCGCTGTGGTAGTCAACGGCCATAGCAATACTGAGTGCTGTAATATTTATAATAGAAAAAGCAAACACTTGGCGTGCCCAGCTCGTTAGATTAATATTACGGCGATAGCCACGCAGGGCCATAAGTAACCACCAAAAACTGGTAATACACGCCACTGCCATAAAGGCGGCGCCAGTGTAGCCACTTATTGGCAATAGCATGACGACTAAAGCGTACACAGCAATATAAAGTACAATATGGCGCTTCGCTTTATCAATCCCTTGCGCTACGGGTAATACGGGAATACCTGCGGCTTGGTAATCTTTAAAACGAAAAATAGCAATGGCATATGAATGCGGCATTTGCCACAGACTAAACATAACTAATAATATTAATGCACCTATATCGAACTGCCCGGTTACAGCGCAGTAACCTACAACAGGAGGCACTGCGCCAGAAAGGCTACCTACAAACGTGCCATAAACTGAGTTGCGCTTCATGTAAAGGCTATAAACCCCAACATAAATGATATAGCCAAACGCTGCAAAAAATACCGCGGCTTGTGTGGTGTAAGCAATGAGTAAACCAAACCCTACAACCCCCAATAAAACCCCGTGACTCAGTGCAGCAAAGGCCGACATTTCGCCTGTTACTGTTACCCGCGTACGAGTACGTGCCATGGCTACATCTATGTCTCTATCAATTACATTGTTGATAGCACAGCCCGATGCAACCACAAGTGACAAACCAATAAGCGTAACAACCATTAGCCATGGGTCTATATCCCCGCGCGAGGCAAGTAAAAAACCGCCTGCAACGCTGATAAGGTTGCCCATAATAATGCCTGGCTTAGTCACTGATAAATAACGACGAAACATCTTCAACTCCTAGTACATCATCATTGCGTTAGATTCGTAAATTATCCAAACCGATAACCCAACAACCATGACGATAATTAGGGCACTGAATAAAAATGAGAAGGTACTTGCACGGCCATCTTCTGTCGTAAAATTAAGGTGTAAAAAGTATTTTAAGTGCACCAAAATTTGTACAATAGCTAAAGTAACAATGCTCCAAAGCGTAGTTACTTTTGAAAAGTCGCCTTCCATTACCATGTAAAACGGTATGGCGGTTAAAATTATTGATAGCACAAAGCCTATTAAGTACGTTTTAACACTGCCATGAGACTCATCATGGTGCTCGTTTTGCATTTGCTTTAACGCGTGCGCTTCGCTGTGGCTCATTACATTGCTCCCATTAAATAAACAACGGTAAATACACAAATCCAAACAATGTCTAAGAAGTGCCAAAATAGGCTTAGGCAGCTTAAGCGTGTCACTGTTTGTTTACCTAAGCCACGTTTAGCCACTTCTATCATCATAATACTCATCCAAATTAGACCCGCAGTTACGTGTAAACCATGTAAGCCTACTAACGAGAAGAATGAGGTTAAAAAGGCACTTTGTTGTGGACCATTACCATGCACAATTAGGTGGTGAAATTCGTAAATTTCCATGCCTATAAACACAGCACCTAAACAAAAGGTAATAAATAACCAGGTGAGTGTTAGTGCCTTTTTTTGCCCTTGTGCGGCAATCATGGCAAAGCCAAAGGTAATACTACTAATGAGTAGCGCAGCGGTTTCTACTGCGACAAAGTCGAGTTCAAAAATGTCTTTACCTGATACACCACCGGCTGTGTTCATAAACAGCACGGCGTAAGTGGCAAAAAACGAGGCAAACAATAGGCAATCGGTCATTAGGTATAACCAAAAGCCAAAAATTGTATCGCCAGAGGTATCGTGATGCTCATGTGCATGAGCATCGTGCGAAACTGAGTCTAAATGGGCAGTTTCTACATTCGCAAATAGTGTACTCACGCGCTTAGCTCCTTATTTCCACTAGAATTATACGCAGCTTCAATACGTGCAATTTCATCAGGTTGTATATAGTAATCAACATCGCTGGTGTAACAACGCTTGATAAATAAGGCAATTGCGCCAACAAAACCAACGGCAGCTAACCACCAGATATGCCAGATCATGGCAAAGCTAAATACAGTTAAGCTTGCTGCAATTAACACCCCAGATGCTGTGTTTTTAGGCATATGAATTGGGCTGTAGCTTGCTTTTGTTTGATACGCTTGGCCTTTTTCTTTCGCTTCGGTCCAGGCATCAATGTCATCAACGTGAGGAATAGTTGCAAAGTTATACACTTGTGGAGGTGAGCTAGTTGCCCATTCTAGTGTATGGCCGTTCCACGGATCGCCGGTTGTATCGTCAAGTGCTTCGCGGTCTCTAAAGCTAACAAAGAGCTGCACAACTTGGAAAATAATACCAAACATAATAATGACAGCACCGCCTGCTGCAATGTATAACCACATGTTCCAATCTGGGTTATTAGTGTGGTTTAAGCGACGTGTCATACCTAAGAAACCAAGTACATACAACGGCATAAACGCCACGAAGAAACCAACTATCCAACACCAAAAAGACGCTTTACCCCATTTTTCGCTAAGCTTAAAGCCCATTGCTTTAGGGAACCAAAATACAAAACCTGCAAGGTAGCCAAATACAGCGCCACCAATGATTGTGTTATGGAAATGCGCAATTAAGAATAAACTGTTATGCAACACGTAATCGGCACCCGGAATAGCCAGTAGTACGCCGGTCATACCGCCTACTGTAAAGGTAACCATAAAGCCTAATGTCCAAAGTACAGGAACGCTAATACGTAAACGGCCGCGGTAAATGGTAAACAACCAGTTGAATAGCTTAACGCCAGTTGGGACGGCAATAACCATGGTCATTACCCCAAAGAACGCATTAACGTTGGCGCTCGACCCCATGGTGAAAAAGTGGTGTAGCCAAACAATAAAACCTAAAATAGAGATTGCACCGCTGGCATACACCATCGATTTGTAACCAAATAAACGTTTACCGGCAAAGGTTGAGATAATTTCAGAAAAAATACCAAAAGCAGGCAGTACTAAAATATAAACCTCAGGGTGACCCCACGCCCAAAACAGGTTGATGTACATCATGGCGTTGCCGCCCGCTGCATTGGTAAAAAAGTGAAAATCAAGGTAACGGTCAAGCGTTAGCATGCCCAGCACAGCAGTTAAAATAGGGAAAGATGCTGCAATTAAGATATTTGCCCATGTACATGCCCATGTAAAAATTGGCATTTTCATTAGGGTCATACCTGGGGCACGCATTTTAAACACAGTCGCTAAAAAGTTTACTGCAGTTAAAAGCGTACCGAGTCCGGAAATTTGCAAGGCCCAAATATAATAATCAACCCCCACCCCAGGGCTAAAGGTCAGCTCCGAAAGCGGCGGATACGCCACCCAACCTGTTTTTGCAAACTCACCAAATACAAGCGACAAGTTAATTAAAATGGCACCGCTGGCAGTAAACCAAAAACTTAGGTTATTTAAAAATGGAAAAGCGACATCGCGTGCGCCAATTTGCAGTGGCAATACAATGTTCATTAGGCCAATCATAAATGGCATAGCCATAAATATGATCATGATAACGCCGTGCGCTGTAAATATTTGGTCGTAATGCTCAGGAGGCAAATAACCAGGTGCACCGCTGGTAGCAAGTGCTAACTGCGCACGCATCATAATGGCATCAGAAAAACCACGAAACAGCATTATTAATGCTAAAAATATGTACATTACGCCTAAGCGTTTATGATCAACAGAGGTGATCCAGTCGTGCCAAAGCACGCCCCACTTTTTATATTTAGTAATAAGCCCGGCAATAATAAGCCCGGCAATCGCTATCACCGTCATGGTAACCATTATAATTGGCTCATGAAACGGAATTGCGTCGAGTGAAAGTTTACCTAAAAACGACATTATTATTCCTCGCCCTGGCTGTGAGATGAAGGCATTGCGTGTTCATTCATTTCATGGTGCTTTTTGCTCATTTGCCCATGTTCGCTCATTGCTTTATGTTTTTTGTTCATATCGCCATGTGCCTGCATATACTTCATAACAATGGTATAAAATAGGCCGTCGTCGACCTTGCCATAATAGGCAACAGGATTGTTTTCACTGGCTTTTGCAAGTTCAACATAATTGGCATGAGTGAGGTTATTAACATTGGCTTTAACGCTTGTTACCCACTTGTCAAAATCAGCTTGTGTTGGGGTGGCAATGGCATTGAACTTCATACCGGTAAAACCTGCGCCACTGTAATTAGCAGAAAAGCCTTTAAATGTGCCCGGCTCGTTTGCGATTAAATGAAGCTTGGTTTCCATGCCTGCCATAGAATAAATTTGACTACCTAGCTGAGGAATAAAAAACGAGTTCATTGTGCTTTCTGAAGTGATTTTGTATTCCACCGGCACATTTGCCGGAAATACCAATTCATTTACCGTTGCAATACCTTGTTCTGGGTAAATAAATAGCCACTTCCAGTTTAATGAAACCACCTCTACAGTGAGGTGCTCGCCTTTACCTTCAATAGGTTTATAGGGGTCTAAGTCTTGGGTAGACTGCCAGGTAATAACACCTAAAATAATAACGATAACAATAGGAACAGCCCAAACAACGGCTTCAATCTTATTTGAATGAGCCCATTTTGGTGCATAAATTTCATGATCTTGTGTGTCTCGGTATTTCCATGCGAAATACAAAGTCATCACAATAACGGGGATTACTACGAGCAGCATAAGGACAGTAGCAATGATGATTAAGTTTTTCTCATCAATACCTATTTGGCCTTTTGGATCGAGTATCCCGCCTTTACAGCCTGACAACGCCAGCACCGTACTAGCTAAAGCAATATTACAAAGGTTACGAATTAACAAGGGAGTATCCTACAAACCTAGAGTTTTAATTTGCTGCTTTGAATAAAAATTAAGCAACGATTTTTCAATAAAAACCCAAGTTAACTAGAACTAAATTATAAAAATAAAGGGGACTGAACCCGCTGCAAGTGGATGCAAAAAAGTACCTAGCAACAAACCCAGCTTCTAAACGCATTTATATAACGTAATAAAAGTTAACTTGGGTGAGTGTTGGTTGGCTGACGTGATTAAAACACGCGGCTACATTGCTAATGCAAACTTTAATTATTTACAGCAAGAAAAAATAATTAAAACCAGCAACAAGTGAAGCCTTACAGACAACCTGTAAAGCTAGGTGGAGCACGACAACCATGTGCAGCGGACACAGGTTGGTGTACTTTTGCCTCGCGAAAAGCGAAAGCGGCTTTACGAAGGATTATTCCAGCACGACGCGCCGGAAAAATATGGAACAATAACCAGCAAAGGCCAATGAGTAACTGACTAGATATGATCGGATGAGCTAAAAATTGCGTAATGTGCAGAAAAACAGGCTCAACAATAGAGCCATTGCTAAACAACGCTTCAAGCTGAAAGGCATCCTCTAATGCACCACTTAGCAGCATTACCGTATTAAACACTAATAATGTTATAGCGACACACACGCCCTTGCCCGCTTTATTCAAGCGCTCACACGTTTGCGGTTTGCTAGAAGCAAAAGCCGTATTTGTATGATGCAAAGAAAGTGTGTTCAAAGACATTAACCTACTAAATGACTAATAACAAAATTAGAGTAATAAAGCGCGCAATGGAAAAATTAAAAAACATTGCTGCTGTAAGCCCTAAAACGAGGTGCTAAATACAATCAAACCGGCTAGCACACATTTACCTAGTGAGAATTGATCCGTATCAAATAAACTTTCAAAACTTACTGAAAGTTCGATGCTGAGTATAACAAAGACAGTTTTCGGTTCAACAAAAAATATAAAGTTTTGCGTTAAGCTTTCGCAGCTATTTTGTTAATAAAAAATAACATAATAAAAATAAGGACTTAGTTTATAAATATTTATATTTAGGGAGCATGAGGAGTAGAGATAAGGGGGGATTAATGAAGTTAAAAATAAAGCCGCACAAACAAAAACAGCCCAAATTCAGTCACCACCGAACTTGAGCCGCCTTTCACACTGACAACATCTTCACACACATATAAAGATTCTTGGTTTACACTGCGTGGCAATTATAGGGAATAAAAACAACTCAAAACCGGTCACTACCGACCTTGGGTTGCCTTTCACACTGACAACATCTTCACACACAATATAAAGATTTTTGGTTTACACTGCGTGGCAATTGTAGGAGATAAAAACAACTCAAGCTAAGTCACCACCGAACTTGAGTTGCCTTTCACACTGACAACATCTTCACACACAATATAAAGATTTTTGGTTTACACTGCGTGGCTATTGTAGAGAATAAAAAAACTCAAAACCAGTCACCACCGACCTTGAGTTGCCTTTCACACTGACAACATCTTCACACACAATATAAAGATTTTTGGTTTACACTGCGTGGCAATTGTAGGGAATAAAAACAACTCAAGCTAAGTCACCACCGAACTTGAGTTGCCTTTCACACTGACAACATCTTCACACACAATATAAAGATT